>NZ_JBHWZJ010000051.1:0-29454 GCF_042728415.1 Streptomyces sp. NPDC060198
GCGACGGACCGTGCTCGCCTCACCGTCCCCCGAGGGCCTCGCCGAACGCCCCGTCGGCCTGTTCGACACCGCTGCACGAGTCGTCGGCCCCGGTCGTGTCCGCACCGGCGCACGCCCGGTCGCGGAAGGTGGCCCACAGTGAGAGCGCCCCCACTCCCCGCTTCCCGGCGAAGGTCCGCAGGGCGGACGCGTCGGCCAGGGTGAAGGTCTCCCCCGCCACGTCGTTGACCCCGGCCATCACGGTGAGGTGCAGGGCTTTCCACGCCGCGGCGGAATCGAGGTCCAGCGCAGTCGCCAGCTGGGTGTGCGCGACGCGGGCCGCCTGCTGTGCGTACTGCCCCATGTTCCCGGTGTGGGACTCGCTGTAGTTCATCACCATGACGTTGACCGCCGAGAGAGCGACGCCCTTGGCGACGGCGTCGTCCAGGAGCGCCAGAGCGCTCGCCTCCAGGCCGTCCGGCATCACCGGCAGGGTGTACGTGACGTCCAGGTCCCGGGACTTCTGGAGCAGCCGGATCGCACGGTCACGGCGCGCCACGGACGCCTCGTCGGTGAGGGTGCTCCCCTCGACGTCGAAGTCCGCCTTGTCCGCGCCGACCGCGTCCAGCACCTCGGCGTACGCGTCCGCGAGCTCCTGGGCGCTGCCACAGGCACGCGCCAGTTCACTACCTGCGGCGCCGCCGAAGGAGACCCGCACGTCGGCACCGGACGCGGTGAGCGCGGCGACCCGCGCGAGCACCGTCGCGTCGTCGGCAGCCGCACTGCCGCCCCAGCTCGGGGTGCAGCCACCGTCGTCGGCGACGACGAAGGCGAGGTTGTACGTGTCGGGGGAACCCGCCCCGTCGGTGTCCGAGGCGGTGGTGGCGCTGGCATAGGGGGTGTAGGCGGGGCCGTCGGCGGCTTGTGCCGAACCGGTCGGCGGTGCGGGCGCGTTGGCACTCTGGTCGGCGACCGTACCGGTGGCGCATCCGCCGCAGGCCAGCGCGAGGGCGGCCAGGCCGGCGAGCGACGCCGTGACGCGTTCCGACCGTGCGGGCGCGGATGTTCCACGCAAGACAGCACCTGCTCTCTCGTCCGAAGTGCCCCGGGACGGGTGACGAAAGGGGCGACATCCACCGCAAACCTCTCACGGTCCGGCCTCCGCCAGAACCGGCGCATCTCACATCCGGCGGTCCGGTGTCCTCACCGTCGGCGCCGAATCCCTTACGGGCAGAGGAAGTCGGGCGTTCGCACGGCGTCGGCGGCCGAGCCCGACTCTCAGCGACCCGACAGCTTGCGGACCGTCGCACAGCGCGCGCTCAGGGTCCTGCCACGGGGCGCACATCGGCGCCCGCCACCATGCGCTCATGCATGCCGACACCGTTTCCCAGAAAACCCCGACGCCGCACGGCCGCCGCCGCAGGCACGCGGGTCCCGCGCGGCGAAGGCCGGTCGAGGGGCCCGTGTTCGTCGACGCCTCGGGGCGCCGGGCCCGGCTGCTGCGCCGGGTCGGGGCCGTGCTCGGGCTCGCCGTCGTCGGCTACGCGGCCGTGCTCGGGCTCACCTTCATGGGTGGCCTCTCCATGTCGCCCTCGCAGCTGCTGCCCTTCGACGCCGGGCAGTCCGCCCCGGGCGATCACGCTCCCCCGGACGCGTCCGCGCGGCCCACCGGAGCCGCGACGCAGCCCGCCCGCGAGGCGACTTCGCCCACCGGCGGGACCGCGGACGCCATCGATGCCGCAGACGCCCGGTGACCGCCTCGACACGGCATCGCCGCCCGTCGGGCCGGGAGGCGCGGCACGCGACCCCGGGCCGGATGGAACGTGTCCGCCGGCAGGCCGTCCCCCGTCCTCGCGCGGTACTGGCGGTCCTGCTGCTGCTCGGGCTGGTCAGCACCCTGCTGCTGGACGGCTACCTGCGCTCCGAGGTCGGCGGCGACCAGCGGGTGCGCTCGGGTGCCACCTCGGACGAGGTGCCGCAGAGCGTGCTGGACGGCGGCCCGTTCCTGAGCTTCACGGACGGCGAGGCGCGCTCGGAGTCCGTACCGGACAAGACGATCGTCCTCACCTTCGACGACGGGCCGGACCCGGAGTGGACCGCGCGGGTGCTGGACGTCCTCGACGACAACGACGTGCCCGGCACGTTCTTCCTGGTCGGTTCCATGATCGCGCGCCATCCCGACCTGGTGCGCGAGATGGTCGCCGACGGTGACGAGGTGGGCGTCCACACCTTCACGCACGTCGACCTCTCCTACCAGAGCGCGGGCCGTGTGACACGCGAGATCGCCCAGACGCAGCTCGCGCTGGCCGGGGCCGCGGGCATCACCACCAACCTGTTCCGCGCCCCCTACTCCTCCACCCCCGACGCCATCGACGACTACAGCTGGCCGGTCTACGAGAAGCTGGGGGCGATGGGGTACACCAGCGTCTTCATCGACACCGACAGCGAGGACTGGAAGACGCCGGGCGTCGACGCGATCGTCCGGGGCGCCACCCCCGCGAGCGGCGAAGGCGCGTCCGTCCTCTTCCACGACTCCGGCGGCGACCGCTCGCAGACGCTGAAAGCGCTGCCCGCGTACATCAAGAAGATGAAGGCCGCCGGGTACACCTTCACCACCGTCAGCGGCGCCCAGCAGCAGGCCGTAGGGGACTCCGGCACGGCGGCGCCCGTGCCGGCCGGCGGCTCCGCCGTCGCCGCCCCGGAACAGGCCGCGCACCACACCGCGGACGCCGCGTCGGTCTGGGAGGGGCGGGGGCTGCTCCTCGCCGTCGCCGTGGCGGAGTGGACGGTACCGGCGCTGGCCACCCTCCTCGGGGTGGTCGGGGTCGCCGTACTCGGCAGGTTCGGGCTGATGGTCTTCCTCGCCGGGCGCCATGCCCGGCGGCGGAACCGACGGCGGTTCTCCTGGGGGCCCGCGGTGACCCGGCCGGTGAGCGTCGTGGTGCCCGCCTACAACGAGAAGGAGTGCATCGCCGGCACATTGACCTCGCTCGCCGCGAGCACCCACCCGATCGAGATCATCGTGGTCGACGACGGATCGACCGACGGGACCGCCGAGATCGCCGAGTCGCTCCGGCTGCCCCAGGTCCGGGTGGTCAGGCAGGAGAACGCGGGCAAGTCCGCAGCCCTCAACAACGGGGTCCGCCAGGCCAGTTGCGATCTGGTCGTGATGATGGACGGCGACACCGTCTTCGAACCCGACACCGTGGCGCAGTTGGTCCAGCCCTTCGCCGACCCCCGGGTCGGCGCCGTGGCGGGCAATGCCAAGGTCGGCAACCGCGACACCCTGATCGGGGCCTGGCAGCACATCGAGTACGTCATGGGCTTCAACCTCGACCGGCGGATGTACGACCTGCTCGGCTGCATGCCCACCATCCCGGGCGCGATCGGGGCGTTCCGCCGTGAGGCAGTGCTCCGGGTGGGCGGGATGAGCGAGGACACGCTCGCCGAGGACACGGACATCACCATCGCCCTGCACCGTGCGGGCCACCGGGTCGTCTACACCGAGCACGCCCGGGCGTGGACCGAAGCACCCTCCTCGTTCAGCCAGTTGTGGCGCCAGCGCTACCGCTGGAGCTACGGCACCATGCAGGCGCTCTGGAAGCACCGCCGCTCGGTCACCGACCGGGGGCCCTCGGGCCGGTTCGGCCGGATCGGGATGCCGCTGGTGGTCCTCTTCCAGATCCTCACCCCGCTGCTCGCCCCGCTCATCGACGTCTTCACCGTCTACGCGATGCTCTTCGTCGACTTCGAGGGGTCGCTGCTGGCATGGCTGGCCGTACTCGGCATCCAACTGGCCTGCGCGGGCTACGCGTTCCGCCTCGACCGGGAGAAGTACCGCTACCTGCTGATGCTGCCGCTCCAGCAACTCGCCTACCGGCAGATGATGTACCTGGTGCTGATGCACTCCGCGCTGACCGCGCTCACCGGCGGACGGCTGCGCTGGCAGAAGCTGAAACGCACCGGTGCGGTGGGGGTACCTGGCGCTCCCACGGAGGCGGACTGATGGCCGGCGCCCACCGCAAGGCCGCGACGAGGCGCCAACCCCTGCCACGAGCCGGGCGGTTCGGGGAGCCGAAGGCGCGCGGGGGGCGGGACCCGTACTTCGACGGCCTGCGCGCCCTCGCCCTCGTCCGCGTGGTCGCCTATCACACCTTCGGATGGCCCTGGCTGGGGTTCGTCTTCCCGTCCATGGGCGTGATGTTCGCGCTCGCCGGTTCCCTGATGGCGCGTTCGCTGGAGCGGCCCGCGTGGTCGGTGATCCGCGGCAGACTGCGCCGGCTCCTCGTGCCGGTCTGGGTGTTCGGGCTGGTTCTCGGCACGGCGATGGTGCTGCACGGGTGGGTTCCCGGCCCGGACGCGCTGTACTGGGTGCTGCCGGTCGGTGATCCGCCGGGCAACGCCTGGGGCGAGCAGGCGTGGGCGGTGCTCTGGTATCTGCGGACCTATCTGTGGTTCGTCCTGCTCTCCCCCGTACTGCTGCGCCCGTTCTCCCGGTGGCCCCTGCCGGTTCTGGCCCTGTCGCTCGTACCGGCGGTGCTGCTGGGCACGGTGTGGCAGGTGCCGGACGGGCGGCTGGGCAGCGGGATCAGCGATCTGTCGGTGTTCCTCTTCTGCTGGCTGCTGGGCTTCGCGCACCGCGACGGCACCCTGGACCGCATCCGGCCGGGGCGGGTCGTCGTGGTGGCGGCGGGACTGATGGCGGCGGGTGCGTGGTGGGCTCTGACCCACCGGGCCGGCGGGAGCTACGACCTCGACGACATCCCGCTCGCCCAGGCGCTCTGGTCCGGCGGTGCGGTCGCCCTGCTCCTGCGGTTCGGGCGGCGTGGGGCGGACCCGGGCCGCCCGGGGCGTGCGTCGCTCGGCGCCGGAACGCCCTGGCCGCGGCGCGATCCGGAAAGTTCGAAGAAGCGGCGGGGTGCCGTACCGGACGTCGACACCCCGACCGTGATCCTCCGGACACGACCGGGGTCCGGCGCCCCTGCCACGCCCATCCGCCGTTCCCCTCTCGGGCGACTGGTGCGCGTCTTCAACTCCCGGGCCGTGAGCATCTATCTGTGGCACGAGGTCGCACTGATGCTGAGCGTGGTGGTGATCGATCTGATGTGGCAGGTGCCGTCACTGGAGGAGCGTCTCCCGCTGGGCAGCACGTGGTTCCAGTTCGTGGTCGCATGGCCGCTGATCGCCGCCGCCGTCGCCGTGTTCGGCTGGGTGGAGGACCTGGCGGCCGGGCGGTCGCCACGGCTGCTTCCGTGAGGGCCCGGCCGTTTCGGCGGAGAACCGGGAGAGACGGTCGCGCGCGTCAGTGGGGCTTCGGAGCGGGCTCCAGGACGAAGACGGGGATCACCCGGGCCGTCTTCTTCTGGTAGTCCGCGTAGTCCGGGAACGCCTCGACCGCGCGCTCCCACCACACGGCCTTCTCGTCCCCGGTCACCTCACGGGCGATCATGTCCTGGCGGACCGGACCGTCCTGGAGCTCGACCCGGGGGTCGGCGCCGACGTTGTGGTACCAGACCGGGTGCTTCGGAGCCCCGCCGAGGGAGGCGACCACCGCGTAGACGCCGTCGTGCTCGACGCGCATCAGCGCGGATTTGCGGATCTTCCCGCTGCGGGCGCCCCGGGTGGTGAGCACGACGACCGGCATGTCGCGCAGGGTGGTGCCCTGCGTCCCGCCGGAGCTCTCGTACAACTCGACCTGGTCACGCACCCACTGGGTGGGGCTGGGCTCGTACTCGCCCTGGAGCGGCATGGTGTGTCCCGTCGTCGTTGGGTCCGGCCGCGCCTTCGCCGTGCACGGCCGCGTCCATCATGCAGTGCCGACGCCCCGGGGCGGGTGTCCGGCGCGGCGCGCCGCGCTCCGCCGGTGGTTCAGCGGGAGGCGAGCGCGGACAGCAGGGCGAGCGCCTCGGCCAGACTGGTGGGGCGCAGCACGCCCTCCGGCTGGTGCCCCGCCCAGCCGGGTCCGGCGAGCACGACGGTCGGGGCCGCGCGGGCGCCGCGCACTCCCCATTCGATGGAAGCGATCCGCTGGGCCAGCGGCCGGCTGGCCGTCGAACGTCCCTGCGACCAGAGGACGATGCCGGCCGGACCGGTGCGCCGGGCGGCCTCCTCCAGCGCATCGACCGGCAAAGCTGCCCCGAACATCCGTACGGGCAAGCCGCGTTGCATCAGCCCCGCGGTGAGCGCTTCCAGGGGCAGCGTGTGATTCTCGTCCGGCGCGCAGGCGAGCAGCGAGACGGCGGCACCGCGTGCGGGTGGCGGGCCGACGGCGGCGCGGCGGAGCGCGGTGGAGACGTGCCAGGACAACAGGTGCTCCACCTCCACGTACCGCTCGCCGGAGCTCTCCCACCGTCGGCCCACAGCGTTCAGGGTCGGCATGATGACTCCGTCCCAGGCGGCCACCAGCCCGTGCCGGTCGATCGCGCGGGCGAGCTGGTCCTCGACGGCGCGGGCGTCCAGACGCACGGCCGCCCGAGCGAGACCCCGGGCTTCGGTGCGCCCGCGGCCGACCGGGAGAGCGCCCGGAGCGGTGGACGGGCGGGCCGGCGCGGGGCGCGTCTCCCCGGCGGCGCCCGGGGACGCGCTTCCGGCACCCGACGCGGCGGCGAGCGCGGCGCGGGCGGCCTCAGCCGGCGGAAGCCCGGCGCTGGTGAAGTCGCACATGAGCATGAGGAGTTCGACGTCGCCGGAGGTCCAGCGCCGGTGTCTGCCGCCTTCCCGCTCGGCCGGCCCGATGCCGTAACGGCGCTCCCAGGAGCGGAGGGTGGTGGGGGCCACACCCAGCAGCCGCGCGACGGCTCCGGTGGTCAGTCCTCCGTCATGACCTGCGGGGCGGGGGCCGTTGGTGCCCGGTGCGGCCGTGATCCCGGGGCTCGACGTCTCCGCGTGCCCGCGACTCGTTGCGTCCATGCGGCCACGATACGACGCAGAAACGATGCATGTTGCCGCGTCGGCGGGGAGCCGGGTTGTCTGGCACCGATGGAACACCCCGGCTCCGGCGATCCGTTGGCGTTCCTGGCCGGGCGGCGGTGCGGTCTCAACGGCTTTCCGCCGCCCGGACTCCGGGCTTCCCGGGTTCCCGAGGAGGAGGACACCGATGACCGCAGTCGACGTACCGGTGGGGCATCGCGCACCGGAGGACCTGATCCGCCCGCCCGCCGAGGAGCGTAGCGAGGACGAGGACCACGCCGCAGCAGAACTGGCGGATGGACTTCTCCGAGGCGACGCGGAGTCCTTCGAGCGGATCTTCCGTCGGTGGGGAACCCTGGTGCACACGCTGGCCGCGCGTTCCCTCGGCGATTCCCGGGAGGCGGAGGACGTCACCCAGCAGGTGTTCCTGGCCGCGTGGCGGGGGCGCGCCGGCTACCGCCCGGACCGGGGACCGCTGCCCGGGTGGCTGGTCGGCATCACTCGGCGCAAGATCGCCGATGCCCTGGCCGCCCGTACCCGGCGCGGCGAACTGGCTTCCGCGTCCGCCGCACGGGAGCAGGTGCGCGGCACCGAGGGGGGCGGGCCGGAGACGGTGCTCGACCGGGTCCTGGTCGTCCAGGAGCTGGGCAAACTCCCCGCCGTGCAGCGGCACATCCTCTGCATGGCCTTCTTCGACGACCTCACCCAGGTGCAGATCGCCGAGCGGACCGGCCTGCCGCTGGGGACCGTCAAGAGCCACGCCCGCCGGGCCTTGGCGCGGATGCGCCGGTCGCTCACGACGGCCGCGCCGGAGATGCGCTGACGCGACGTCACCGCGTTCGAACGCGTGGGAGGCCGCCCCGGGTGCGTCCGGCCGGTGCCCCCGGAGGGAAGCAGGTCCCGAGGGAGGTGCACATGGCGCACCATGTCCACGAGGACGACCTGACAGAACTGGCTCTCGGTCACCGGTCCGCACATGACGGCCCCGTAGTCGCGCACCTGCGCCGGTGCGCGGACTGCCGAGCCGAGTTCGAAGCGCTCGGGGCCGTGGTGGCGGCCGCCCGCGCGGTGACGGCCGCCGACCTTCCCCTTCCGCCGCCGCAGGGGGTGTGGGAGGCGATCAGCGCCGAGATCGGTGGATGAGGGCGGGGCACGCGCGCGCAGAAGCACCTCCGCGCGCGTCCGACGCGCGACACCCACGCGTCGGATGCGTCCGGGAGGGCTCCGGCTGCGCGAGTATCGGCGGGAGCACCGGTGCGGTCCCGGAGCACGCCACGCGCCGCTGTGACCGGTATGCCCGTGTCCCGCCCGTGCGCCGTCCCGTGGACGGCAGAAAGCCGCCCGCCCGTCCACCTCTTCCCGGAGGAGAGAGCGTCCCCCTTGACGTACGCCGACGTGGTCATCGTGGGTGCCGGAGCGGCCGGTCTGTCGCTGGCGTACCGGCTGTGCGCGCCGGACGGGCGAGTGCCGCTCTCCGTGCTCCTGGTCGACGCTCCGCCCGGGCCGCTCCGCCCGCCGCCGCGCACCTGGTGCTTCTGGGAGGAGCCGGACGGCGAGTTCGACGCGGCACTGTCCGCCTCCTGGCAGCGGCTGCGGGTGCGCGCGGCCGACGGCTCGCCCACGGTGGCGGTGCCGTCGCCGCTCCGGTACAAGATGCTCCGGTCCGACGCGTTCGCCGCGCTGGTGGAGAGTCGGCTGGCGACAGCCGTGGGTTTCGGACGCGTCGAACTGACCGTAGGGGCGGTGCGCGACGCGGCCGGGGGCGGTGGTGAGGTGGTCGGCGAGGACGCCCGGGGCCGTCGAACCGTGGTGAGGGGGCAGTACGTCTTCGACTCGCGTCCGCCCCAGCAGCTGCCGGCGGCCCGGACCACGCTGCTCCAGCACTTCACCGGCTGGTTCGTCCACACCGAGCGGCCGGTGTTCCATCCGGACACCGCCGACCTGATGGACTTCCGGACCCCCCAGCCGCGCCACGGCCTCTCCTTCGCCTACGTGCTCCCGCTGGGCGCGTGCTCAGCCCTGGTGGAGTACACGGAGTTCTCCCGCATCCCCCTCGAACCGGCAGCCTACGAACGGGCGTTGGACCATCACCTCGGTGAGGTGCTCGGCGCGTCGCCCTACCGGGTGTCCGCGACCGAGCACGGTGTCATCCCGATGACGGACGGCCGCTTCCCCCCGCGCGCCGGACGGTCGGTGTTCCGCATCGGTACGGCGGGCGGCGCCACCCGGCCCTCCACCGGCTACACCTTCGGCGCGGTCCAGCGTCAGAGCCGGTCGCTGGCGGCGGCGCTGCGCGCCGGAAAGCCGCCGCGGACACCACCCCCCTACCGTGCCCGGTCCCTCGCCATGGACGCGGTCCTGCTGCGGGCGCTGGACACCGGACGGGTGGACGGCGCCGCCTTCTTCGCCCGCCTCTTCCGCTCGGTGCCCCCAACACGCCTGCTCCGTTTCCTGGACGGATCGGCCCCACTGCGCGAGGAGTTGCTGGTGGGACTGCGCACCCCGATCGTCCCGATGCTCAGGACGGTCGCCGAACTGCCCTTCCGCACCCGCCGGCCCGCCCCCGATCCGCCCGTCTCCTCCCCCCTCCCGCACCCCTTTGATGAGGAATGACCGCCCCATGACCCTGCTGCACGATGCCGAGTTGTCCTCCGCGTTCGATCACGCCTCCCTCGCCTACGACCGTCTGGTGGCGGCCAACCCCGGTTACCACGCCCATCTGCGGCGCTCCGCCCGCCGCCTCGGACTGCCCCACGGCGGGGCGGGACTCCGGGTGCTCGACCTGGGGTGCGGTACGGGGGCCTCCACCGCCGCTCTGCTGGCCGCCGCCCCGTACGCGGAGATCGTGGCCGTCGACGCCTCCGCGGGCATGCTCGCGCAGGCCACCGCCAAGAAGTGGCCCGCCCACGTCGACTTCGTACACTCCCCGGTGGAGGTGCTCGCGAACAGCCTCGGGGCGAACCGGAACAGCGGCTCCGTCGACGGCCGCTTCGACGCGGTGTTCGCCGCCTATCTCTTCCGCAACGTCACCGATCCGGACACCCTCCTCGCCTCGTCCCGCGAACTCCTCGTCCCAGGAGGCCGGTTGGCGGTGCACGAATACGCCCTGTCGAAGGGACGCGCGCACCGGGCCCTGTGGAATTCGATCTGCCGCTCGGTGGTGATGCCGCTGGGCCGGGCCACCGGAGACGGGGAGCTCTACCACCATCTCTGGCGCAGCGTGATCGCCTTCGACACCGCGCCCATGTTCGCCGAACGGGTCGGCCGCGCCGGCTTCGAGGAGGTGCGGGTGCTGCCGCTGCCCGGCTGGCAGACCGGTATCGCCCACACCTTCGTCGCCCGGGCGCCGCGCCGTCGCGGGGACGGGAGCGCGGCGTGAGGCGGTCGGGCGGCCGGGTCCCGGACGGCCGGCGGCACGGCCGCGACCGACGGGCCGAGGTACTCCGGGCCCCGGAGGGCCGTGCGCGGTTCGACGGCGGGGCCCCGGCGGTGGCGGTGATCGGCGGCGGCATCGCCGGGCTCGCGGCGGCCACCCTGCTGGCCGAGCGCGGCGCGCGGGTCACCCTCCACGAACGGGAGCCGACGCTCGGCGGACGGCTCGCGGGGTGGTCCACCCGGCTGGCGGACGGCTCCTCGGTCACCATGAGCCGGGGCTTCCACGCCTTCTTCCGTCAGTACTACAACCTGCGCGGACTGCTCCGCCGGGTGGACCCCGGGCTGGAGTCGCTCACCGCCGTGCCGGACTACCCGCTGCGGCACAGCGACGGGATGTACGACAGCTTCGCCCGGGTACCGCGCACCCCTCCGCTCAGCGCGATGGGGTTCGTCGCCCTCAGCCCCTCCTTCGGGGCGCGCGATCTGCTGCGGATGAACCCGCGCGCCGCGCTGCCACTGCTCGACGTCCGTGTTCCCGAGGTGTACGAGCGGCTGGACCGGGTCAGCGCCCGCGACTTCCTGGCGCGGGTCCGATTCCCGGAGGCGGCGCACCACTTGGCCTTCGAGGTGTTCTCGCGGAGCTTCTTCGCCGATCCGGGCGACCTCTCCGCCGCGGAACTGGTCCTGATGTTCCACATCTACTTCCTCGGCTCCAGTGAGGGACTGCTCTTCGACGTACCGGCGGAGCCGTACCCACAGGCGCTGTGGGACCCACTCCACGGATATCTGGAGAAGCACGGGGTGCGGGTGCGGACCGGCTCGACGGTGGAGAGCGTGACTCCCGCCCCGGACGGCGGGCTGGACGTCACGGCGGACGGCCGCACCCGCCGCCGGGACGCGGTGGTGCTGGCACTCGACTCCGGCGGGCTGCGCCATCTGGTGGCGGCCTCTCCCGGACTCGGCGACGGCCGGTGGCGCGGCAGGCTGGCACGCCTGCGCACCGCCCCGCCCTTCCTGGTGTCGCGGCTCTGGCTGGAGCGGCCCGTAGCGGCTGACCGCCCGGGCTTCCTCGGCACCAGTGGGTACGGCCCGCTGGACAACGTGAGCGTCCTGGAGCGCTGGGAGGGCGAGGCTCTTCGGTGGTCCCGCCGCACCGGCGGCTCGGTGGTGGAGCTGCACGCGTACGCGGTGGCACCGGACGCGGACCGGGCAGCCGTACAGGCCCAGCTGGTAAGCCAGTTGCACCGGGTCTACCCGGAGACCGCGGGTGTCCGGGTGGTGGACTCCCGGCACGAATGGCGGGCGGACTGCCCGCACTTCCCCGTGGGCGGCTACCGCGACCGTCCCGCCGTACGCACACCCCACCAGGCCGTGGTCGTCGCGGGCGACCTGGTCCGCACCGAACTGCCGGTCGCTCTGATGGAACGGGCCGCCACCAGCGGGTTCATGGCCGCGAACGCCCTGTTGGCCGACTGGGGGGTGCGGGGCCAGACCCTGTGGACGGTGCCGCGCACCGGACGATCGGTGGTGCTGCGCCAACTCGCCCGGCTGGGAGGGGCGCACGACGGCTGACACAAAGGAGGCGGGCATCCGGTTCCCGCTCGCCACGGGCGACGGGAGCCTGCATGCACGACCTCAAGGCTCGGGAACAAGTGGTGGATGATCTCGAAATCGGCTACGCACCATGGAACTTCCCGTGCATCGGACTCCATGTGAACCGCCGATATGAGGCATTGCCGCCGCCTGTCCGGCAATTCGTGGCGGGCACACGACGAGTTGTGGGGGAGAGCCTTTAAAATCCGGCCATGACCACCGACTTTCCTCTTTCCAGGACGACAAGTCCCACCTCCGAAGCCGAGCGGGCGGGCATCCTTGCCGCACCGGGGTTCGGCCAGTACTTCACCGACCACATGGCCACTGCCACGTGGACCGAGGAGGCGGGCTGGCACGACCACGGGATCGGTCCGCTGAAGCCTTTCTCGATGCACCCCAGCGCGGCGGTGCTGCACTACGCGCAGGAGATCTTCGAAGGCCTGAAGGCCTACCGCCACGCCGACGGCAGTGTCTGGCTGTTCCGCCCGGAAGCCAACGCTCGGCGGTTCGCCCGATCCGCCGAGCGGTTGGCACTCCCCCAGCTCTCCGAGCAGGAATTCATCACCAGTGTCGAGGAGTTGGTGCGCGCCGACGAGCCGTGGGTTCCGGCGTCCTTTGGCGAAGAGAGCCTTTACCTCCGGCCGTTCATGTTCGCGTCCGAGGCGTTCCTCGGTGTGCGGCCCGCCGCCCGGGTGACGTACTCGGTGATCGCCAGCCCGGCAGGCCCCTTCTTCGCCTCGGGCGTCACCGGCGTCACCCTGTGGATCAGCGGCGAGTTCACCCGCGCGGCCAAGGGCGGCACCGGGGCGGCCAAGTGCGGCGGCAACTACGCGGCGGGGCTCGCGGCGCAGATCGAGGCGAAGCGCCACGGCTGCGACCAGGTCCTGTACCTGGACAGCGCCGGCGACGGAACCTTGGAGGAATCCGGCACCATGAACGTGTGCCTGATCACCACGGACGGCCGGCTCGTCACCCCGGCTCTCGGCACGATCCTGGAGGGCGTCACCCGTGACACGGTGCTGAAGCTGGCCGCCGACTTCGGGCTGACCCCCGAGGAGCGGTCCGTCAGCCTGGGCGAGCTGCGGTCCGGGGCCGCGGACGGAAGCATCACCGAGGTGTTCGCGGCCGGCACGGCTGCCGTGATCACGCCCATGGTCGGGTTCAAGGGCGACGGCTACGAGTTCACCGTCGGCGACGGTACGCCGGGCAAGCAGACCATGGCGCTGCGCGATCACGTGCTGGACATCCAGCACGGTCGTGCGGAGGACAAGCACGGCTGGATGCGCCGGGTGATCTGACCTCCCCCCTCACCCCGGGAACCGCCCGCTGCTGCGCAGCTCCCAGCGGCGCTCGGCGTACGCCAGGTCGTCGCGCCAGAGCCGCCCGGCCGAGGCCCTCATGAGCGGTCGCAGCAGCGGGGCCGCCGCGCGGGCGACGGCGAAGCCGCGCCGGTCGGACGCGGCGACGACCGCCTCCACCACGGCGGTGCGCGGCCGGCCGCTCACGTCGGTGCCGAGCGGGGTGGCGTGGCTCTCGACGACGGAGCCCCGGCCCTCTCCCTCGGTGATGTGCATGACGACGGTACGGGGTTCGGGCGCCGTGAACACGGCGCGTACGGGCACCACGACGCGGCCCGCCACCTTGAAGGAGACGTCGACCGCGAATCCGTCCCGGCCGTCCCCGGCGTCCTGGCCGGGGACGTCGAGCACGGTCAGGTCCACGAAGGAGTACGGGTGGAACCAGGCGCCGTGCCAGGGGTCGAGGCGATTGGCGACGACGTCCTCGGGTTCGCAGGTGCCGAAGCCCTCGTACACCGCGTCGACCGCCGTCGAGGGCACCGGGCGTGCGGGGACCACGGGCCTCTCCAGCGGGCTCTCGCCGCCCACTTCGTCGAGCCGTACCCAGGCGAGGACTCCGTCGTCGTGGGCGGGGTAGGGCTCCCAGCCGGCGAACGGCTCGCCGTTCAGGGCGAGTCCGTGCCAGTGGCAGACGAGGGTGCCGCAGCGGACCGGGCTGTCCCGCAGCGGTGCGCCCAGGTGCGGGCAGGCACCGGGGCCGGCGCGCAGGCGGCCCGAGGCGTCGCGCCAGGCGACGACCTCGGTGCCCTGGACGGTCCGGCCGAAGGAGCGGCCGGGTGTGATGCGGCGGGAGGCGCCGATGACGTACCAGTTGCCGGAGGGTCGGCTCAGCGCGTGCTTGAGGGCGCCCGCGATGAGAGCGGGTCGGGCCTCGCGCCAGGTGGGGCGCTGCCGTTCCCATGGCACGGGGTCGCGGCGCAGCCGCAGCGGGAGACGACCGCGGCGGCCCGGCCCGTCGGCCTGAGGGGGAGTCATGCCGCGCCCTCTCGGCCGGCTCCGGAGACGGCAGGGTCGTGGTGCGGCCGGCCGGCTCGTGGAGCGTCCGCCGCCGGCAGGGGGCGGGGCCGGACGGATCGTCGCGGCGCGGCGGCGGTGCGGAGCGCCGAGCGCGCGGCGAGGGCGCGTACCAGGCCGTCCAGGGCGACCGTGGCGCGGCGGGCGCGGGAGACGACCGCGCGCCGGTGGAGCACGGCGTAGCCGTCCGCCTCGATGGCGTCGAGGATGCCGCCGTACAGCACGAACGCGGTGCGGATGCAGGGGCGCGATTCGGGGGCGAGCAGGGCAATGCCGGGCAGCGCCCGCCGGTAGACGTCCCGGTTGTACGCGGCGGCGGCCCGCAGGGCGGAGGTGATGCGCGGATCGCGGGCGCCCGACGCCCTGCTGTGCAGCAGGAGTTCGCGGTCGACACCGTGTGCGGCGAGCAGGTCGGCGGGAAGGTAGACGCGGCCCCGGTCGAGGTCCTCGCCGACGTCCCGGAGGAAGTTGCTGAGCTGGAAGGCGACGCCCAGGTCGGCGGCGTACGGGGCGGCCTCCTCGCGCGGGACGACCGTGCCGAGGACGGGGAGCATCTGGAGGCCGATCACGGCTGCCGATCCGTGTGTGTAGCCGCCGAGTTCGTCCCAGGAGGCGTACTCGGTCACCGTGAGGTCGCTGCGCATGGAGGCCATGAAGTCGGTGAAGTGGCGGTGGTCGATGCCGTACACGTCGGCGGTGTGGACCAGTGCCCGGATCACCGGTTCGCCGGTGGCGCGGTGCGCGAGGCCCTCGGCGAGCCGCTCTTCGAAGGCGAGCAGCGCCCGCGCGCGGTCCCCGGGCGCGGCGTCGGCGTTCAGGTCGTCCACGATGTCGTCGGCCCGGCGGGCGAAGCCGTAGAGGGCGTGGACGGCGGGGCGGCGGTCGGCGGGAAGCAGCCGGGTGGCGAGGAAGTACGTCCTGCCGTGGCGTGCGTTGAGCCTCCGGCAGGTGGCGTACGCGGCGCGCAGGGCGGGGTCGTGGATGGCTGCCGCGTCGAGTTCACGGGCGGTCATGCGGGGTGCCTTTCGGTACGGGGCGCGGGGTGGTCGCGGTGGCCGGCCGGGGCCGCACGGACGAGGGCGGACCGGTGATCCGGGCGGCGGCGAGCTTCCCGGAGATGAGGACGGTCGGCACGCCGACGCCGGGGGTGGTGCCGCAGCCGGCGAGTACGGCGTTGGTGGTGCCCCGCACGAGGTTGCGGGGGCGGAAGGGACCGGTCTGCGGGAAGGTGTGGGCGGCCGAGAACGGGGTTCCGGCGGCGTGCCCCTGGGCGGTCCAGTCGACCGGGGTGACCAGGCATTCTTCCTCGATGGCGGCGCCGAGCCCGGCGAGGCCCCGGCGTTCCAGCTCGGTCAGCAGGCTGTCCCGGTAGCGGGGTGCCAGCTCGTCCCAGGTGCGTGTGCAGGGGCCGATGTCGGTGTTCGGGCAGGGGGCGAGTACGTAGTGGAGGTGCTTGCCGGGCGGTGCGAGCGCCGGATCTCCGGCGGTGGGGCGGGTGATGAGCAACGACGGGTCGGTCATCAGGGAGCCGGTGCGGGTGAGTTCGTGGAAGGTGCCCTTCCAGGCCCGGCCGAACGAGAGGGTGTGGTGGGCGAGTCCGGGCCAGGTGCGGTCCGTTCCGGCGTGCAGGACGACGGCGGACGGCGAGTGCCGCAGGCCGCCCGGCCGGCGGGGTGTGCGGCCGAGCAGCCGGTAGCTGACGGGCAGGTCCGGGGTGAGGACGACCGCGTCGCACGGGATGCGGCCCCGGTCCGTGACGACGGCGGTGACCCGGTCGCCCGAGCGCTCCAGGCTGCTGACGGACTCGCCGTAGCGGAACGCGGCACCGGCCTCCGCGGCGGAGTCCGCCAGCGCCCGGGGCAGGGCGTGCATCCCGCCGCGTGGGAAGTACACCCCGGCGACCGTGTCCATGTAGGCGATGACGGCGTACGCGGCGAGCGCCCGGGCCGGGGGCACCCCGGCGTACAGGGCCTGGAAGGAGAAGACGCGGCGCAGCCGTTCGTCGCTCAGGTAGCGGCCGATCCGCGCGTCGAGCCGGCCGAAGCCGCCGAGTGCGGCGAGCCGGGCCAGGTCAGGGTGGAGGAGCTGGAGCGGCGAGTCGAAGTTGGCGTCGATGAAGCGACGCATCTGGACGGCGTAGAGGCGTTCCAGCCACCGCCGCAGACGGCGGTAGCCGAGCGCTTCGTGGCCGCCCGCGAACTCCTCCACGGCGGCCTCCATCGCGGCCGGTTCGGTGTGCACGTCGAGGGTGGAGCCGTCGGCGAACCAGGCGCGGTAGGCGGGGTGGAGCGGAATCAGGTCGAGCCGGTCGGCGAGCCGGTGTCCGACGGCGGCGAAGGCCTCCTCGACGAGGTCGGGCATGGTGAGCACGGTGGGGCCGGTGTCGATGCGGTAGCCGCCGCGCTCCAGCAGCCCGGCGCGTCCGCCCGGTGTGGTGTCGCGCTCGACGACGGTGACCCGCCGCCCGGCGCCGAGCAGATGGAGGGTCGCCGACAGGCCGGCGAGGCCGGCGCCGATCACCACGACGTGGTCGGTGCGCCCGGGGACGGTCCTCATCGGGTGGTGTCTCCTTCGAAGCCTGGGCCGAGGCCGAAGGCGGGTGCGGACGGTGGGACGGGGGGCCCGGATTGCGGCGGGGTGCGCCCGCCCGCGGCCTCCCGCAGCAGCAGGCGCAGCTGCCGGGCGCCCTCCGGGTGGAGTCCGGCCAGGTCGAGGCGGGCTTCGGCCTCCGCGGCGAGCCGGTCCGCCCGGTGTTCGACGGCGGCGCGCGCGCCGCTCCGGGTGAGCGCGTCCCGTAGCCGGGCGAGCCCTTCGTCGGTGAGGGCCGGGTCGCCCACGCCGGCGTCCAGGACCGCGAGCAGGGCGGTGTCGCCCGCCGCCTCGGCGCGCTCCCGGGCGACGGCCACCAGGTAGGTGGGCTTGCCGTCGCGGAGGTCGCCGCCGGAGGGTTTCCCGGTGACCGCCGGGTCGCCGAACGCGCCGAGCAGGTCGTCGCGGAGCTGGAAGGCAGTGCCTGCGCTCCGGCCCGCCGCGCAGAGCGCGGCGGTCGTACGGTCGTCGGCGCCCGCCAGCGCGGCGCCCAGGGCGAGGGGGCGCTCCACGGAGTAGAGGGCGCTCTTGAGGCATGCGGTCCGCAGGGCGTGCGTGGCGGTTCGGGTGACCGCCGCCTGTCCGTGCAGGTCGAGGTACTGGCCGGCCACCATCTCGGTGCGCATCGCCCGCCAGATCGTGAGGACCCGGCGCCGGGTGGCGGGGTCCGTCGGGACGGCGGCGACGGTGTCGTCCGCCCACGCGAGCGCGAGATCGCCGACGAGGACGGCGGCCGAGGTGCCGAACGCGGTGTCGGGAGGTCCGCCGGGGACGCCTGCCAGTTCGACGTGGACGGCGGGGCGGCCCCGGCGCAGCGGGGAGCCGTCCATCACGTCGTCGTGGACCAGGGCGCAGGTCTGGATGAGTTCGAGTGCGACGCCGAGGCGCAGCGCCGCGCCTGCGGCGTCCGCACCGCCGCAGGCCCGCATCGCCCACCAGAGGAAGCGGGGCCGGGCGCGCTTCCCGCCGCCGAGGGTGAAGTCCGCGACTCGCCGGGCCAGGTCCCGGGTGAAGACGTCGTCGATGGCGGATGCCTCGGCGAGGTGGTCCCGGAGCACCGTGCGGGCGGTACGCAGGACGGCTCCGGCCACGTCGGCGTCGACGGCTTCCACGGTCTCGACGGATTCGAACGGGTCGAGGGGGGCGGCGGCTCGCGCCTCGGGCCCTGGCGGCGCGGCGGCCGGGCCGTCCGGGTCGTGGCTGCCGCGCGTCCCGCCGGAACCGTCGGCGGCCCTGCGGGGTCCGTCGTGCGTCCGGGTGTGGTCGCCGTCCGCCGGGTCGTCGTGCGCGCGGGCCGTCGCGCCGTACGGTTCCCGGGCGTCCGGACCTGCCGGCGCCCCCTCGGCGGGGCGGCGGGGCCGGTCGGGTGGCTGCGCGCCCCCGGAGGACCGATCCGACCGCCGGTGGTCGGCAGAGGCGGAAACCGCTGCCCGGGTGAGGCGCATCGCTGGTCCTTCTGGTCGCATCGGTCTCCGTACCGCTCGGGCGGGCCCCGCACCGCCGGGCCGGCGTGCCGGCGGTACGGGGTCCGTCGCGGGTCCGCGGTCTTCCGGACCCGTCGCGTCTCTTCCGCCGTCCCTCGTCCGGCGGATGCGGGTGGGCCCCGATCCGTGCCGGCGGTGTGCCGGTGCCGCGGGCCCCGGCTCCCGAGGGGATCACGCCGACCGGCCGGGCGGTGGCTGCCGGGGCCGGTGAGGAGGACTCCGGAGCGGCCTCGCGACCCATTCGGCCGTCCCGGACCGTGGCACGGTGCCTCCACCGGGCCCCGCCGGGCGGAATGCGGTAGGGGCGGGGACGGTGGAAGAAGAAGACCCGGATCGAACGCGAGGCGGAGGCGCCATGGAGACGGCCAAGGGGACCAGGGACGACGGGAAGGGCCTGCGCTGCCTGGTGACGGGGGCCACCGGCTACATCGGGGGCCGCCTGGTGCCGGAGCTGCTCCTCGCCGGCCACCGGGTGCGGTGCCTGGCGAGGACCCCCCAGAAGCTGCGCGACTATCCCTGGGTCGGCGAGGCGGAGGTGGTGCGCGGGGACGTCACCGATCCGGAGTCGCTGGACTCGGCGATGCGGGACATCGACGTCGCTTACTACCTGGTGCACGCGCTGGGCACCGGTCCGGGCTTCGAGGAGACCGACCGCGAGGCGGCCCGGAACTTCGGTGAGCGGGCCCGCGCGGCCGGGGTGCGCCGCATCGTCTACCTGGGGGGCCTCACCCCCGGGGACGTACCGGAGGACGAGCTCTCTCCTCATCTGCGGTCCCGTGCGGAGGTCGGCCGCATCCTGCTGGATTCGGGGGTGCCGACGACCGTGCTGCGGGCCGCCGTCATCATCGGTTCGGGTTCGGCGTCCTTCGAGATGCTCCGCTACCTCACCGAGCGGCTGCCTGTCATGGTCACCCCGAGCTGGGTGTCCACCCGGATCCAGCCGATCGGTGTCCGGGACGTGCTGCGCTACCTCGTCGGCTGCGCCCGGATGCCCGCGGACGTGCACCGCTCCTTCGACATCGGCGGACCCGACGTCCTCACCTACCGGGTGATGATGGAGCGGTACGCCGAGGTCGGGGGCCTGCCGAAACGGCTGATCCTGCCCGTCCCGATGCTCACGCCCCGGCTGTCCAGCCACTGGATCGGGCTGGTGACCCCGGTGCCCCGGTCCATCGCCCGCCCGCTCGCGGAGTCGCTGAGGTACGAGGTGGTCTGCCGCGAGCACGACATCGCACGGTACGTCCCGGACGGGCCGGGGCAGCCGTTCCCGTTCGACACGGCGCTCTCCCTCGCGCTCCAGCGGGTACGGGACGCGAAGGTGACCACCCGGTGGTCCTCGGCCTCGCTCCCGGGCGCGCCGAGCGACCCGCTGCCCACGGACCCGGACTGGGCGGGCGGCAGCCTGTACGAGGACGTCCGGGAGCGGGACGTCGACGCTTCCCCGGCGGCGCTGTGGCGGGTGGTGGAAGGGATCGGGGGCGACAACGGCTGGTACTCGTTCCCGCTGGCCTGGGCGGTGCGGGGGTGGCTCGACCGGGCGATGGGCGGGGTCGGGCTGCGGCGGGGCCGCCGCGACGCCGACCGGCTCCGGGTGGGGGACTCGCTGGACTTCTGGCGGGTGGAGGAGATCGAGCCGGGCAGGCTGCTGCGGCTGCGGGCGGAGATGCGGGTGCCGGGGCTGGCCTGGCTGGAGATGTACGTCGAGAACCGGGAGGGCGGGCGCTCCCACTACCGTCAGCGGGCGCTCTTCCATCCGCGCGGGTTGCTGGGCCACGCCTACTGGTGGAGCGTCTCGCCCTTCCACGCGATCGTCTTCGGCGGGATGGCCCGCAACATCGCCCGGGCCGCGTCCCGGACCCCCGGCTCGGCCCGGGCTCGGGCGGAGACCGCGGGGGCGCGTCCGCGTCCTCGGGAACAGTCCTAGGGCGTGTGTCGAGAGTGGCGCCGGTCGCCCGGAGGGCGGGTCCGGTGCGTGCGATCGCACGGCGGAGGGTCGCCCCGATACTGGATGTACCGGGGCGATCCCGACAACGCGGCGAGCGTGCGGGCCGGGCGTCGCCGGACAGGCGGGACTTCCACCACACGGCCCAGCCCAACAGCGGCCGGCGGTCCGGACAGCCGGTGCCCCCCGCCGCCTCCGGGGGGCCGTGGCGCATCCGGACCACGGGGCCACTCGGAAGCACCGATTGCACCAGATGTCCCCGTTCCGGTTCCGATCCATGCCAGGAGTAGCGCCATGACCGTCTCGGTCGTCCTGTTCACCTCCGACCTGCGGCTGCACGACCATCCGCCGCTGCGTGCCGCCTCGGCCGCGAGCGACACGATCGTGCCGCTCTTCGTCCTCGACCGGCGCGTGGAGGAGGCCGGTTTCGCGGTGCCCAACCGGCGGGCCTTCCTCGCCGACTGCCTGCGGGACCTGGACGCGGGGCTGCGCGAGCGGGGCGGAAGGCTCGTGATCCGTACCGGGGACGTGGCCGAGGAGGTCTGCCGGGTCGCCGCCGGGACGGACGCCGGGGACGTCCACATGTCCGGCGGGGTCAGCGCGTACGCCCATGCCCGAGAGGAGCGTCTGCGCAGGGAACTGGAGTCGCAGGGGCGGAGGTTGCACGTCCACGACGCGGTGGTGACCGCCGTCGCCCCGGGGGCGGTACGCCCGACGGGCTCGGGATCGGACCACTTCGCCGTGTTCACGCCGTACTTCCGGCGCTGGTCCCAGGAACGACTGCGGGACCCCCTCGCCCCGCCCCGCGCGCTTCGGGTGCCGGACACCGCGCGCTCCGGCGGACTGCCGTCCCGGAAAGGGGTGTCCGGAGTCTCGCCCGGACTGGCGGAAGGCGGCGAGAAGGCGGGCCGGGCCCTGCTCACGGCGTGGCGCAGGTCCGGAATCGAATCGTACGAGGAGACGCACGACGACCTCGCGGGCGACGCGACCTCACGGCTCTCGCCCCATCTGCACTTCGGCACGGTCTCGCCCGCCGAGCTGGTCGGGTGGGCCCGCGGCGTGGGCGGCGCGGGTGCGGAGGCGTTCGTACGGCAGGTGTGCTGGCGGGACTTCCACCACCAGGTCCTCGCCGCGCGTCCGGCCGCCTCGCACGAGAACTACCGTACGCAGCACGACGACTGGCGGGACGAGAAGGAGGCGGGGGACGAGATCGAGGCGTGGCGCGAGGGCCGCACCGGCTATCCGGTCGTGGACGCCGCGATGCGTCAACTGAGCCATGAGGGCTGGATGCACAACCGGGGCAGGCTGCTCGCGGCGAGCTTCCTGGCGAAGTCGCTGTACGTGGACTGGCGGATCGGCGCGCGTCACTTCCTGGACCTGCTGGTGGACGGCGACATCGCCAACAACCAGCTCAACTGGCAGTGGGTGGCGGGCACCGGGACCGACAGCCGCCCCAACCGAGTGCTCAACCCCGTGCGCCAGGGCCACCGTTACGACCCCGACGGGGCGTACGTACGCCGCTGGGTGCCGGAGTTGGCGAGCATCGGGGGCGGGGCGGTGCACGAGCCGTGGCAGCTCCCCGAGCCGGAGCGCGCCGCGCTGGACTACCCGGCTCCACTGGTCGGCCTGTCGGACGCGCTGGACCGGTTCAAGCAGGCGCGCGGCCTGGCTTGAGAGCGCGGGCAGGAAGCACGGGACGGCCCCGCCGGTGGGTGGGGTGCCCGGCGGGGCCGTGTCTCGGTGGGGTGAAATGGGGTCAGACCTTGCGCCAGCGGGCGTTGGCCCAGGAGAAGACGCCGAAGGCGGCCAGTCCGAGGGCGACGAGCACGAGCAGCCAGGGTCCGGCGGGGGTGTCGGTGAAGGAGCGGAGGGTGTCGTCCATGCCCTTGGCCTGTCCCGGTTCGTGCTGGACGGCCGCGGCGATGGCGAAGCCGCCCGCCGTGCCGAAGACGACGCCCCGGGCCGTTCCGCCGAACACGCCGACCGCGTCGACGGTCCGGCGGACCTTCTCCCCGGTGCCGGACATGTCGAGGTGCTTGCGGAACTTCAGGGTCACCGCGCGGAAGATCAGCCACAGCCCGACGCCCACGACGACGGCTCCGGCGATCCCGACGAGCCACTGGCCGCCGGACCAGTCGAGGACCTTGGCGGTGACGTCGTCGGTCCGCTTGTCACTCGACCCGCTGCCACTGCCCTTGTCCCCCGCGGCGTACGAGATCACGGAGTACGCGACGAAGGCGTAGAACACGCAGCGCCCGGCGGCGATGATCCGCTTCATGGGCTTCTGCCCGTCCGGCCCGGCCTGGCCGAACAGCGCCTCGGAGAGCCGCCAGAGCGCCATGCCCACGAGTCCGATGCCGAGCAGCCACAGAAGGACCCCGCCCAGCGGCTGCTCGGCCACTTCCTTCAGGGCGCCGCCCCGGTCCGCCTGCTCTCCGCCGCCACTGTCGCCCGGGAAGGCCACGCGCAGGGCGAGCACTCCGATGAGCAGGTAGATGACACCGCGCGCCACGAATCCGGCGCGCGCCGCCGTCTCGACCGCTTTTCCGGTGGCCCCGCTCCGGGCCTGTCCTCGTCCGCGTTCCGCTATCGCACTGGTCTCCATGGACCGACGGATGCCCCTGAACGCTGGATCAATGCCAGGGGTCCGGAAACCGGGGTCGCGCGGGCAGGGCCCTCAGTCCGCGTCGGACTCTCCCGAGGCGGCGGCGGCGCCTTGCGCCTTCGCGCGCTTGCCGACGACGGCGGCTGCCGCCGCGGCGCTGCCGAGGAAGGCGAGCGCGACCACCCAGGGCTTGTCGAGCACGTGGCCGGTGGCGTGGTCCAGGGAGTATCGGCCGCCGCCGGTGACGCCGATCGCGGCGGCGGCGAACCCGAGGAAAGCCGGGTACTCGTAGCCGCCGCCCTGCGCGAAGAAGCCGGCGGGGGCGTGCACCGCGACCGCGCCCGCCATCGCTCCTGCGGCGGCGGCGCCGGCCGCCGGGGTGGCGAGGCCGAGCGCGAGCAGTACGCCGCCGCCCGCCTCGCCGAGCCCGGCGGCGACCGCGCTGTGCTTGGGGGGATGGAAGCCCATGGCCTCCATGGCGGCGGTGGTGCCCTCGACCCCGCCGCCGCCGAACCAGCCCAGGAGCTTCTGGGAGCCGTGGGCGGCGAGGACGGCGCCGGTTCCGGCGCGCAGGACGAGCAGGCCGAGGTCACGCCGGTTGAGGCAGGCCATGGAAGCTCCCGGGTACGAGGAGGACGGGGTACGGCTCCACTGTCGCCCGGCGCCGTTGCGGGGGCGCGGCTTGTTACGCCGTACGGGGGACGCCTCGCGGGCCCCCACGGCGCACCTCGCGGGATGCCCGAATGCGACGCACATCATTGTGCAACTTGTTGCACAATGCCTCTCCGATCCTCTAGAACTGGCGGGACGACACCGCGCGAGGAGACCCCCATGAGCCCCTACCCCACGCTGCTGAGCCCGCTGGACCTCGGATTCACCACCCTCCCCAACCGGGTGGTCATGGGGTCGATGCACACGGGTCTCGAAGAGGCCGAGAACGGCTTCGAGCGGATGGCCGCGTTCTACGCCGAGCGCGCCCGTGGCGGCGTCGGCCTCATCGTCACGGGCGGCATCGCGCCCAGCGAGCGTGGCTGCTCCGCGCCCGGCGGCGCCAAGCTGACCACGGAGGCGGAGGCCGAGGAGCACGCCCTGATCACCTCGGCGGTGCACGCGGCGGGCGGCCGGATCGCGATGCAGATCCTGCACTTCGGCCGGTACGCGCACCATCCGGCGCTGGTGGCGCCGAGCGCGCTCAAGGCGCCCATCAGCGGCTTCACCCCGCACGCGCTGACCGACGACGAGGTCGAGGAGACCATCGAGGAGTTCGTCCGCGCCGCCGAACTCGCACGCCGCGCCGGGTACGACGGGGTCGAGATCATGGGCTCGGAGGGCTACCTCATCAACGAGTTCGTGGTGGCGGAGACCAACCACCGCACCGACCGCTGGGGCGGTTCGTACGAGAACCGGGTCCGTTTCCCCATCGAGATCGTGCGCCGGGTGCGCGAGGCCGTCGGCGACGACTTCATCCTGATCTACCGCCTCTCCATGCTCGACCTCGTCCCCGACGGCTCCACGCTGGAGGAGGTCGTGCACCTCGCCCGCGCGGTCGAGGCGGCCGGGGCGACCATCATCAACACCGGCATCGGCTGGCACGAGGCCCGCATCCCCACCATCGCGACCTCGGTGCCACGCGGCGCGTTCACCTGGGTGACCGAGAAGGTGCGCGGCGCGGTCTCCGTACCGCTGGTGACGAGCAACCGCGTCAACACCCCCGAGGTCGCCGAGGAGATCCTCGCCTCGGGCCGCGCGGACATGGTGTCGATGGCCCGGCCCTTCCTCGCCGACCCGGAGTTCGTGGCGAAGGCCGCGGCAGGCCGCTCCGACGCCATCAACACCTGCATCGGCTGCAACCAGGCGTGCCTGGACCACGTGTTCAGCCTCAAGATCACGTCCTGTCTGGTCAATCCCCGGGCCTGCCACGAGACCGAGCTGGTCCTCTCCCCCACCCGGACCCGCAAGCGCGTCGCCGTCGTCGGCGCGGGACCGGCCGGACTCTCCTGCGCGGTCACCGCGGCCGAACGCGGCCACGCGGTCACTCTCTTCGACGCGGCCGACGAGATCGGCGGCCAGCTCAACGTGGCGCGCCAGGTGCCCGGCAAGGAGGAGTTCGACGAGACGCTGCGCTACTTCCGCACCCGGCTGCGCGAGCTGGAGGTCGACGTGCGGCTCGCCACCCGCGCCGACGCGGGCACGCTCGACGGGTACGACGAGGTCGTGCTCGCCACCGGGGTCGAGCCGCGCACCCCGCCCATCGAGGGGGCCGGCCACCCCAGCGTGGTCGGCTACCTGGACGTACTGCGCGACAGGGTTCCGGTCGGCGACCGGGTCGCGGTCGTGGGGGCGGGCGGCATCGGTTTCGACGTCGCCGCGTTCCTCACCGACTCCGGGGAGGGGACGAGCCAGGACCCCGAGGTCTTCCTGCGCAGCTGGGGCGTGGACACGTCCTACGCGCACCGGGGCGGGCTGCGCCTGCCGGAGCGTCCGAGGCCGCCGCGTACGGTCCACCTGATCCAGCGCAAGGCGACCAAGGTAGGCGCGGGGCTCGGCAAGACCACGGGGTGGATCCACCGCACGGAGCTCCGCCACCGGGGCGTCACCATGATCGCGGGCGCCACCTACGACCGGATCGACGACGCGGGTCTGCACCTGACCGTGGACGGCGAGCAGCACCTGCTGCCGGTCGACACGGTGGTGCTCTGCGCCGGCCAGGAACCGCGCCGGGAGCTGTACGAGGAGCTGCGCGCGGCGGGCCGGCCGGTGCATCTGATCGGCGGCGCCGACGTGGCGGCCGAACTCGATGCCAAGCGGGCCGTCCGTCAGGGCACCGAGCTGGCCGCCGCGCTCTGAGCACGCTCCGGGCCCGTGCCCTGGGCCCGCGTTCGTAGGATGCACCCCATGTCACTGCCGCACGCGATCCTCACCGCTCTGCTGGAGAAGCCGTCGTCGGGGCTGGAGCTGACCCGCCGGTTCGACCGGTCGATCGGCTACTTCTGGTCGTCGACGCACCAGCAGATCTACCGCGAGCTGGGCAGGCTGGAGCAGGCCGGGCGGATCCGTGCCTTGTTGCCGGAGCAGCCGGCCAGGGGCAGCAAGAAGGAGTACGAGGTGCTGCCGGCGGGCCGCGAGGAGCTGGCGGCCTGGGTGGCGCTCCCCGAGGACCCGAAGCCGGTCCGCGATCCGCTGCTGCTGCGGATGCGAGCGGCGGCGGTCGTCGGGGCACCCGGGCTCGGCGCGGAGCTGCGTCGCCATCTGGAGCTGCACCGGCGGCAGCTGGCGGAGTACCTGGAGATCGAAGGGCGCGACTTCCCTCCGGAGCGGCGGAAGGGCCAGGACGACCGGCTCCGCCACCTCCTGCTGCGCGGCGGCATCGACCTGGAGAGCTTCTGGATCACCTGGCTCGCCGGGGCCGTCGAGGAGCTCGACGGGCCGGACGGAGCCGTGGGGGGGGGGGGCCCCCCCCCCGGCCCCCCCGCGCCCGCCCGGGGGCGGCGGCCCGCCGGCGCCCGGGCCGGCGGTCCGGCGTGCGCGCCCCGTCCCACGCGCCCGCGTGACGGGTTCCGGCGGGGCCGCCCGGCAGGCGGCGTTCACGCCCTCCCGCACGTGCCACGTACGTCCTAACCTGGGCCGACCCGGCCGTCGGATCGGCCCAGTGCCAGGGGAGGCGCACGTGAGCGCGTACGACGAACTGATCGAAGCCGAAGACCCCGTGCTCTACCTCCGGCTGGGCGGCGCCGGTTCGGAGCTGTCCCCGGGCGGCCCGCGCGCCCTCTTCCACGGTTCGCCGTCCCACAGCCATCTGCCGAACGGCGACAGCGCCACCCTCTTCGACGGAACCCCCGGCCAGTACGTCGAGGTCCCCGACGACCCCTCCCTGTCCGTGTCGACGACCGGGGCGCTGACGGTGGAGGCCTGGTTCCGCCCCGACACCCTCACCTTCCCGGCGAGCGAGGGCACCGGGTACGTGCACTGGCTGGGAAAGCTCACCTACGCCACGGTCAACCAGGCCGAGTGGACGGCGCGCGTCTACAGCGCCGACAACACCGAGGGGCGGGCCAACCGCGTCTCCGGATATGCCTTCAACCCCGCCGGGGGCCTGGGCGCCGGCTCCTACTTCCAGGACACCTTGTATCCCGGGGAGTGGATCCACTACGCCCTGGTGATCAACACCAGTCCCGCCGGCCCCTCGTACCCGACGGGTTACACGAAGCTCTACCGCGACGGGAGGCTGCGCGACCAGGACGCGCTCGCCGACTACTCGATCGTGCCGGGCGACACCCCGTCCCCCGTGCGCATCGGGACCGCGAGCCTGAGGTCCTTCTTCCTGGGTGCGATCGGCAAGGTCGCCGTCTACCCGCGGGAACTGACCGCCGAGCGTCTCCTGGCCCACCACGTCGTCATGACCAGTACCTGAGGCGCCCCCGCAGGGTCGGCGGAACGACCGTCACCCGGTCCGGTCAGCTTCCGGAGGCCCCCACGGGTTCGGGGCTGTCGGCCACCGGTCGCTTCAGGCTCCGCGGGCTCCCGATGACCGTGCGCCGCCAGACTCCGGATCTCCGCCGGGTCCCCGGGGCGCCGGCGTCGGGTACCGGAGAGGCCGGGTGGCGGCCCCGCACGGCGACGGGGGCGGGCACGAAGGGGCGCACGGAAGCCGGAGCGGGCACGGGGTGCACCGGACTGTCGGCATCGTCCGACACCGGTTCGGGCACCGGTGCGCCGGCCGCGGCCTGTGTCCGGGACTGCGCCCTGCTGAGCAGGACCACTCCGTACGCCGAGAGCGCGACGCCCGTGACCGCCGGGATCAGGCTGAGGGGGCCGCCCTGAAGGCGCTCGCCGAGCAGGACCATCCCGATCGCTGCGGCGGCCACCGGGTTGGCGAGGGTCAGTACGGCGAGCGGCGCGCCGAGGCCGTCGCGGTACGCGGTCTGGGAGAGCAGCATCCCGCCCATCGAGAAGGCCGCGACCAGCAGGGTCACCACCACGGTGCGCGGGGTGAGCAGCGCGCCCGAGTGGTCGGTGAGGGCGACCGTCAGGGTCTGGGTCAGCGCGGAGGCGACCCCGGAGGTGACCCCGGAGGCTGCCGCGTGCCGCAGGCCGGGGCGGGCTCCGGGCCGGCCGAGGCCGGACACCACCGCCAGCGTGACCGCGCCGACCCCGAGGGCTTCCCCGAGGCCGAGGGTCTCGTGCGGTGCGACGCCACCCGCCGCGGTCAGCAGTGCGGCCAGTCCGACGAGGGTGAGGACCGTGCCCCGCCACTCGGTGCCGCTGACCTTGCGGCCGGATGTTCGGGCGCCGAGCGGTACGGCGGCCACCAGGGTCAGCGCGCCGAGCGGCTGGACCAGGGTGAGTGGCCCGTACTTCAGGGCGGCGACGTGCAGAAGCGCCCCGGTGGCGTTGAGTCCGACCGACGCCCACCAGGCGCCGCGGCCGAGCAGCCGGAGACCGCCGGAGCCGGGTTCGGTGCGTCCGGCCAGCCGTGACTGGGCCACGGCGGCGGCCGCGTAGGCGACGGCGGAGACGAGGCAGAAAAGGATGGCGACGAGCGTGGCGTTCACCGTCCGGCTCCTGGTGCGGTGAGGGTCCGCCGCGGGGCGGACGGGTTGCCTGCGTAGGCGTGGGCGCCGGCCGGTGCGGGCACGCCGGCGGCGTAGGCCGCGTGGCTTCCGGCGGGGCCGGCGAGTCCGGCTGCGGAGGGCCAGGGGCCTCGGAGCCGTACCGCCCGGGAGGGCTGGTGCAGCGGGATCGCGGCCAGCGCGAGCGCGAGGAGGGCCGAGACGACGAGGGCGTCGAGCCAGTAGTGGTTGGCGGTGCCGACGATCACCAGCAGGGTCGCGAGCGGGTGGGCCAGCCAGAGCCAGCGCCACCGGGAGCGGCCGGCGGCGACGAGCCCGATCGCCACCATGAGGGCCCAGCCGAAGTGCAGCGAGGGCATCGCCGCGAACTGGTTGGCCATGGTGTCGGTGGTGGGCGTGGCGCCGTAGACCGTGGGTCCGTACACCTGGCCGGTGTCGACCAGCCCCGCGGCGGCCAGCATGCGCGGCGGGGCCAGCGGGAAGAGGAGGTGGAGCGCGAGGGCGGCGCCGGTGAGCGCCGCGAGTATTCGGCGGGACCAGACGTAGTGGTGGGGGTGCCGCCAGTACAGCCAGACCAGGAACAGCACGGTGGCCGGGAAGTGGACCGCCGCGTAGTAGGTGTTCGCCAGGTGGATCAGAGTCTCGCTGTGCAGCAGGGCTCCCTGGACGTCTCCCTCTCCGGGCAGACCGAGCGCGCGTTCGAAGTTCCAGACGTGTCCGGCGTTGTGAAATGCCTCGTCGACATGGCCGTTGGCCGCTTGGCGCCCGAGCTTGTAGACGACGAAGAGCCCGACGACGAGCAGGAACTCCCGGACGAGGGGCGGGCGGGCCGAAGCGTCCGGCTCCCGTCCCACAGGCGTTCTGCGGGCGTACATCACCCGTGCCCCTTACTGACGGTTGTGGTGGTACCTGGGCGTGGTTCCCTCCACACCCAATCGATACGCCAGTGTACCGATACGCAAACGTATCGGTACACTGGCGTATCGAAAGGCTTTCCCGCCGAGTCCAGGAGGAACGAACCGTGCCGAGCCGGGAC
>NZ_JBHWZJ010000052.1:0-28216 GCF_042728415.1 Streptomyces sp. NPDC060198
CCGCTGCGGATCTCGCGCCAGAGCCCTCTGCCCCACTGCCATGCCCCCTGACCGGGACCGGACGTCCGCGTCCGGCCCGCTGCACGGCCTCCAGGCCCGCGGACTCGACTACGGGGTGGGCATCTCGACCACCATGTCGGCCCACCCCCGCGACGCCGCACCGGTGACCGAGCCGTACTCCGGGAACGGACGCCCACCGGTCGCGAAGTACCCGGACAAGGCGCAGTCGGTGAAAGCCGGCCGTGGCCGCCGGACGCAGAGCAGCGAAGCCGGTGCAATGGCGTGAGGACTCGCGGCCCGGCACCGGCCAGAGCCCCGAAGAGCACGGCACCTGCGGCCGACCTGGATCAGGGTGTATCGGGAGCGGGTCTGACGGGCTGACCCGCGATTGATCTTGCGGTGTGCTGTCTGGGAGTTCGGCAATCGCTGGTCGGCTCGTCACTCGTACCGGTACTTCAGCGAGTCCGCTTCCGCCTGCTCGATGTCAGCGATCGTCAGCTCGGGCATCCGCAGCTGGGCCAGTGTCACCTCGGCCGAGGTCGGCTGGGCGTCCGCCGGCAGCCACTGCTCCGGCTTCCAGGCTCCGCTGCGCAGGAGCGACTTGGGGCAGTGCGGGTAGACCTCCTCGATCCCCAGCACCAGCGCACTGGCCGGCGGCTTGCCCACGGCGGTCAGCTGCGACAACAGCTCCGGGCGGGTGGAGACGCAGGCCCGGCCGTTCACCCTGAGCGTCGTGGTACGCCCCGGGATGAGGAACAGCAGCCCGGCCCGTCCGGTGGCGATGACGTTCTGCAGGGTGTCCAGACGCTTGTTGCCGGTGGCGTCCGGTATCGCCACCGTCCGTGCGTCCAAGACGGCGACGAACCCGGCGGGGCCGCCGCGCGGGGAGACGTCACAGTTGCCCTCGGCGTCTGCGCTGGCGACTAGGACCAGTGACGAGCAGCCGATCAACCGCCGGGTCTGTGCGGTGAGTTCGGTCATCTGCTTGTGCACGGCCGCGTCGTTGGGGAGTTCGTAGGTCTGGCGCAGCGTCTCCTGATCGGGCACGGCGTCGAGGCGGAGCGAGTCGAAGACGCTGGCGGCAAGGGAAGTCGTCATGCCTCCGACCCTAATGGGCCGACCTGAGATTGATCTTGGTCGGTGAGTGTGGGGACATGGAGACGGCCTCGCGAGTTGTCTGGCGTGTGAAGATCAAATAGGCCCGCACGGCCATGTCCCAACCTGCCTTCTGCGGACTGTCGCGCCAGCATCTGGGCGACTTGATCGCAGAACTCGCCCCGCGTGGGGTGGCGCGCCGTGAGTCCGGGCGCCATGAGCGACGTGAGGGCGACCGTCGGCGGGAGGCCGGGGCCGGGCCGAAGTGCGAACTGGTCTTCACCGACCGGCTTTTGGTGACACTGGTTCATCTCCGGACTGGGCTCACTCACGAGGCATTGGGCGTGCTCTACGAGGTGGGCTCTTCCACGATCGGCCGGGCGATCCGGGAAGTTCGCCCGCTGCTGGCGGACCGTGGGTTCGCCGCCCCCGAACGGCCCGGCATCCGGCTGCGGCCCCTGGAGGACGTGTCGCCTATGCCGCAACCGAGGGCGTTACATTGCGGATCGAGGGGATGGAGACCCAGGTGCGCCGCCCACACGCAGGCCGTCTTGGCCGGCGGGCCTTCGTCTCCGGCAAGCGCAGGCAGAACACTGTCAAGACCACCACGATCAGCGACGGTCAGGGCCGCACCCTGTGGTCCGGGGCCCAGCGCCCAGGCCGGATGCACGACCGGACCGCCGTGCGCACCGAGGGCATCGCCGAGCAGTTCCGCCGGCACCCAGGCGTGAAGGCTGAGGTCGACGACGGCTAACGCGGCCTGGCCAACGAGTTCCCCGACCAGGTCAGTGCCCCGCCAAAGAAGCCGAAGGACATGAACGATGGGCCCGTCACCGAACGGTACGGCTGGCGCGAGATGAAACGCCGCCAGTCCTCCCGCCGGACCTGTGTCGAGCACGCCAACGCCGAAGTCCGGCAGCGGCGTCCGCTCCAGCGGTACATCGGCCACCGCGAGACCTATGGCGAGACTCACCTCGCCACCGCCGCTTTGGTCTCCGACCGCGCCGCCAAGCGGCCCACTCGGCACAAGCCGAGCACCGAACTGGTGCACGTCCGCACCGCGGCCTGCTGAATCGCCAGCCAGCCGAACCCTCAGGCGAACACGCCCCAAGATCAATCGCGGGTCAGCCCGTAAGCTTGTTCTTTCCACCTTCTGCGCCCTCAACGGGTGCATGGTGCACCGGTCGGCCGTCCGGCTTGTTGATGAAGGCGGCGTGAGACAGAGCGCTACGGAGTGAGCATGTGGGACGGCCCCTTCTACCGAGTCAGACGTGACGGATACGAGATCTGCCTCGTACCCGGTGCCGGGGAGGACCTCGACGAGGTCTGCAATGTGGACATGTGGGTCATCCGTGATGACGGCGATCGTTGGTCCGGAACCGTGTTCACTCTCGACGAGGTGCACCGGATCATGGACCGTCAGCGGCAGGCTGGCGAACCAGAGGGCGACTACTGGTGGTGCTGGGATGGCCTCATCGTGCGGGACGCGGGTGTGCCGTCGATGGTCAAGGTCATCGACCGGCTCGTCGCCGCAGGCGAGCACGAGACAGTCCTTCGCCATGTGGGGCCCGAAGAGAACGCTTGATCTCGTCGACTCCCCGGCTGACCGAACGATGCCCCCGAAGTGATCGCTCGTACGGGGATCACGGGGACGTGAACACGGCCTCCGTCTGATCCTGTGCTCCGGCCAGGAAGGCACTTGACCAGCGAAGACCGTGAGGGAATGAGCCTGCTGCACCACGATGGCCGGGACAAGGCGTTCGACTTCACCTCCCACTTTCGGGACGACTTCTACGGATGTCCGACCCGGCGCGCGGACACACTGTTCGAGCTCTGCGACGCGATGCTCGGTAAGGACGCCCCGGTGACCTCGCCGGTCGATTTGACGTTGCCGGCCGAGCACCGACGTGGGCACGGCGCGTTGTACGACGCGCTCATCGACGCGGACAGGCTGCGTGAGCGGCTGTTGCCGTACCGATGACTGCGGGCAATGGTTCGAACGAGGCGACTTGGTCGGACGGTCTCGCATTCGGCAGCCGACCAGAGGGGCCACGGCGCCCCAGGAAGCCAACGGAGGCAGGCGGTTGAGCCCTGAGCCGCGGCCGAGCTCCTCTTCTTCGTCGTGACGTACATGACCGGTCCGACGATGTTCGTCAACAAGTACCGGTGCGCGGCCGCCGCGAAGGACGAGATCCACGTGCTCGACAGCACCGAGCTGTCAAATGGTGCCGGCGCCCGCAGAAACTGCTGGGGTGGGCCCTCCGGGCCCTCACCTGTCCGCTGAGGCCGGTTCCGTTTCAGCCGGGAGCGGCGAGCCCGACGAGGCGGTCGGTTCGCAGGCGGGGCCGCGTCGGTCCAGACGGCCGCCGATCATGGCGAGGCCCAGGCCGGCCATGGCCAGGGCCGCTCCGGCCAGGGTGGGCGAAGCCCAGCCCCAGCCCGCCGAGATGACGAGGCCACCCAGCCAGGCGCCGCCCGCGTTGGCCAGGTTGAATGCCGAATGGTTCGAGGCCGCCGCCATGGTGGGTGCGCTCTTCGCCTTGGCCATCAGCAGCATCTGTACGGGCGTGGTGATGAGCGCCCCCACCGCTCCGATGAAGGTGACATTGATGAGCGCCGGTACCGTGTGGTGCACGGTGAAGTAGAACGTCACCAGTGCCGCGGCGAGGAGGACGAGGCCGCCGTACAGCGTCGGCCGCAGAGCGCGGTCGGTGAGAGGTCCCGCGATCAGTGTGCCGGCTGTCATTCCGGCGCCGTACAGCGCGAGGACGAGGGTGGTGGAGGAGTCCGAGATGCCCGTCAGGTGGGTCAGCATCGGCACCAGGTAGCTGTAGACGGCGAAGAACCCGCCGAATCCGACCACCGCCGTGGCCAGGCCGAGGACGACTTGCTTGTTGCCCATCGCCCGCAGTTCGTGGCGGATGCCCGACTGCTCACCGCGGGGCTGGTCGGGAACGGAGGCGGCGAGTGCCGCGAGGGCTACGAGTCCGATGACGGCGACGGCGTAGTAGGCGGACCGCCACCCCAGGTGCTGGCCCAGGGCTGTGCTGGCGGGAACGCCCACGATGTTCGCGACGGTGAGGCCGAGGAACATCTTCGACACGGCCCGCGCCGCCCGTTCGGGAGCGACCAGCCGGGAGGCGACGACGGCGCCGACGCCGAACAGCGCTCCGTGCGGCAGGCCCGCCACGAAGCGGGCGGCGAAGAGCGTCCCGAAGTCGGGGGCGAGCGCCGACGCGGTGTTGCCCACGATGAACAGTACGGAGAGAAGCAGCAGCAGCCGCTTGTGCGGTATTCGCGCACCGATGCCGGTGAGCAGGGGTGCGCCGACGACGACGCCGAGTGCGTACGCGGAGACGAGGTTGCCCGCGTGGGGCACGGACACGCCAACTCCGTCGGCGATCTGGGGCAAGAGTCCCATCGTGGTGAACTCGGTCGTGCCGATGCCGAACGCGACGGCGGCCAGAGCCAGCAATGCCAGCGGCATGAGGAGAAGGGACCTTTCGCAGAAAGAGGGAGGTGGGAGACGGTGAGGTCGCCCCCGGACATTGTGTCCTAAAGGGCTGTCCCGCAACGCGTGGTGGATCGGTGCGCGGCGTCGGACGCGGTGCGTCGCACGGCGGACGAGCATTCGCATACCGGACCGAAGCGGGAAGTTCCGACCACCCGGTGAGGTGCCCTGGCTGATGCCGCGCACGGCATGAGCATCCAGGTCCTCACCGACCCCTTCGGACGGCTCCTGTGGGCTTCGCCCGCGCTCCCCGGCTCCACGCACGGCCTGACCGCCGCCCGTACCCACGGCATCGCCGACGCACTCGCCGAAGCCGGACTCAAGTGCATGGCCGACAGGGCTCATCAGGGCACCGGCGGTTCCATCCGGGTGCCCTTCTGCGGCCGCCGCCTCGAACGGTGGCAGCGCAGGCACAACAGCACCCATGCCGAGATCCGATGCCTCGGCAAGCAGGCCATGGCCCCCCTCAAAGGCCGGCGGCTCCTGCAGAAGCTCCGCTGCGGCACCAACGGATCACCGACCTGGTGAAGGCCGTCCTCGTCCTTCACCACGCATCAGCGTGAGGTGGGAGAAGGCTCCCTGTGCGCGCTGTTTACTGCCACCTGGATCACGTCACCGCCGGGAGTTCCGCTCCGCCCTCCCAGGGGCGAGTCAGCACGAGGCCCCCGATCGCGGCCGAGGCAGGCCACACCAGGTCGACGCGTCTGCCGCGCAGCGTGGGCCTGGACCACCGGAGCGGCATCAACGCGGCCCACGCCGGCCCGAGGAAGGCGGTTCCGAGTGGGCCCTTTCGTCGTCCCGTCACATTCGCGCCCGGGATCGATCACTGCGGCAAGTCCGGTCGAAGCCGCGCACCGTGTCAGCGTGCGACCGCGGCAGCAAGTGCCCGCGGCCGCGACGGGCCATCCCCTCAGCGGCCGGTGGGCGTGACGCCTTCCGGACTTCCGGCACGGCAGGCCCGCACGGAAGGCCGGCACGTGCGGGCTTCCGCCGGCCCCTGTCGCACGGGTCCGCCTTCACGCGCCGGCCATCCCGATGGCCGCCTGGGACTGCTGGGCGCGTCAGAGTGTCCGGTGCGGCTCCGGCGCCGTGTCCGGTGACACGGTCTGCCGCAGTACGGCGACCTCCCGGGGACGCAGGACGAGCGTCTCGGCGGCCGGCGATCCCACGAGCACCTCACCGGTCAGCCCGGGCAACGGGACTTCGGAGTCCCCGTGGTTCACCAGGAAGACGTAGCGGCTCCCGCCGTCGCGGCGCACGACCTGCTCGACCACGCCCCCCGCCTCCTCGGGCAGTTCGCCGGCGACCCCGGCGGGTGCGAGCAGCCCGGGCAGCAGCGCGGTCAGGCCGTCGGCGCCCAGGCGGGTGGAGACGTACGTCGCCGAACCCTGTTCCGGGGTGCGGCGGCGGGTGACGGCCGGGCGTGCGGCGTACGTTCCGGTGCGGTAGCGGGCGAGGACCTCCACGTCGGGAGCGGTGACGTCGATCCGGTCGGTCCAGAGGCTGCCGGTCAGGGCTCCGTCGACACCGGCAGCGGGGTCGGGATCGAGACCGACCGTGTCCCCGTCGGTCAGCGGGCCGAACTCCTCGACACGGATGCCGAGCAGGTCGCGCAGGGCGCCGGGGTAACCGCCGAGCCAGATGTGGTCGTTCTCGTCGACGACACCGGAGAAGTAGGTGGTGATGAGGTGGCCGCCGCCTTCGACGTAGCGGGTGAGCTCCTTGGCGAGCGTCAGGGGCACGACGTGCAGAACCGGTGCGATCACGACGTCGTACGGGCCGAGTTCGGTGCCGTGGGCGGGTACGACGTCGGCGCGGACTCCGAGACGCAGCAGCGCCGAGTACCAGTCGAAGGCCTCGCGGTGGTAGTCGAGGAGGGAGGTGGGGTGCGAGTCCTGCTCGCTGGCCCACCAGGAGTCCCAGTCGAAGAGGATCGCGACCCGGGCGGGTTCGCGCCCGCTGCCGCTCAGGGGCGCGAGCGTCTCCAGAGTGCGACCCAACTCCACTACATCACGGAAGAGTTGGCTGTCCTCCCCGGCGTGCGGCACCATCGCCGAGTGGTACTTCTCGGCGCCCGCCGCGGACTGGCGCCACTGGAAGAAGCAGACGGCGTCGGCTCCGTGGGCGACATGGAGCAGCGAATCGCGCGCCAGCTCGCCGGGCTTCTTCGGCAGGTTGATGTGCTGCCAGTTGACCGCGCTGGTGGAGTGCTCCATGAGGAACCACGGCCGGTGGCCCGCGATCCCGCTGGTGAGGTTGGCGCAGAAGGAGAGTTCGTCGCGGCTGCGCGGTCCGGTGGTGGCGTAGTGGTCGTTGGAGACGAAGTCGACCGCGTCCGCCCAGTCCGCGTAGTCCATTCCCTTCATTCCGCTCATCACCATGAAGTTGCTGGTGACCGGGGTTCCGGGGGTGATCTCGTTCAGGATCTCGCGCTCGGCGAGGAGGTATTCCTTCAACGCGTGGGAGGAGAAGCGCTTGAAGTCGAGTTGCTGGGTCGGGTTGGGGTGCGAGCCCGCCAGACGCGGCGGCAGGATCTGTGCCCAGTCGCTGTAGTGCTGGGACCAGAAGTTGGTGCCCCAGGCGTGGTTGAGAGCGTCGAGCGTCGTGTACCGGCGACGCAGCCAGTCACGGAAGGCGTGGGCCGCGTCGTCGGAGTAGTCGTAGACGTTGTGGCAGCCCAGCTCGTTGCTGACGTGCCAGGCGACGAGGGCCGGGTGGTCGGCGTAACGCGTCGCCATCTCCCGCACCAGGCCGAGTGCGTGGCTCCGGAAGACGGGAGAGGTGGGCCGCCAGTGCTGGCGCGCACCGGGCCAGACGGTCTCGCCGGTGGCGGTCACCGGGAGGATTTCCGGGTGCGCGGTGGTCAGCCAGGGCGGCGGTGAGGCGGTGGCGGTGGCGAGGTCGACACCGATGCCACCGGCGTGCAGCAGGTCCATGACCTCGTCGAGCCAGCTGAAGTCCCAGCTGTCGGAGGTGGGTTGGAGTCTGGCCCAGGAGAAGATCGCCAGAGAGACGATGTTCACCCCGGCCTCGCGCATCAGTCTGACGTCCTCCTCCCACACCTCCCGCGGCCACTGCTCGGGGTTGTAGTCGGCGCCGTAGCCGAGCCGGCGGCTGCCGTCGGGGCCCTTCGTGTACGGGAAACGGGAGGTGCGGGGGGAGGTCATGCGCGTCCTTCCACAGGCCGGGGTTGGGAGGAGGTGACCGGGCGGTGTCCGGCGGAGCGGGGTCGGGCACGCCGGGTGGCCCTTGCCGTGATCCGCCGGACACCACCGAGCGGCCTCGAGTGCTACTTCTCGACGGTGAAGCCCTGTTCGCTGCCGTACTGGAGCGACTTGTCCTGCCACGACTTCAGCCCGTCCGACAGCTTGGTCGAGGAGATGTACGCCTTGCCGACGGTGTCGTTGAAGATCGAGTTGGAGTACACCTGGTACGGCAGGTAGTTCCAGCCGGTGGGCACGTTCTTCGCGGATTCGGCGAAGATCTGGTTGGCCTTCTGCCCTCCGAAGTAGGGGAATTCGGTGTCCTGGAACTCCTTGGAGTCCAGGTCCGCGGTGGTCGCCGGGAACGCGCCGTTCTTGACGCGGGTCTGGACGCCCGCACCGGAGTTGGCGTACTCGACGAAGGCGTAGGCGAGTTCCTTGTTGTCGCCCTGCGCGGGCAGTGCGAGCGAGCTGCCGCCGTTCTCGGCGCTGGCGTTCGCGCCGGCCTCCCACTGCGGCAGCGGGGCGACACGCCAGTCACCGGCGGCGTCCTTCACGCCGGAGGCGAAGTTGGCAGGCATCCAGGCGCCGATCGGCAGGGTGGCGATCGTGCCGTCGCCCAGGCCCTTGTACCAGTCGTCGCTCCAGCCGGCGATCGGCGAGACGAGCTTCTCGTCGATCAGCTTCTGCCAGGTGTCCGTGTACGTGACGGCGCCCGCGTCGGTGAAGTCGATGCCGACCTTCGTGCCGTCGACCTTGTACGGGTGCGAACCCGCCTGCCAGAGGAGGCTGGTGGTGAGGCCGGCGTCGCCGAGGTCGCTGGTGATGTACGCCTTCGGGTTCGCCTTGTGCAGTGTGCGGGCGGCCTCGACGTACTCGTCCCAGGTCGTCGGCACCGCGATCTTGTACCTGTCGAAGACCTTCTTGTTGTAGAAGAGCGCCATCGGCCCGGAGTCCATAGGGAGGCCGTAGACACCGCCGCCGGACGAGACCGAGTTCCAGGGGCCGGGCGAGTACGAGTCCGCCAGTTTGTCGGCGCCGTACGCCGTGAGGTCGGCGACCTGCTTCGTCAGGGCGTACTGGCCGAGGGCGTAGTACTCCAGCTGGGCGACGTCGGGGACGCCCTTCTTCGCGGAGACGGCGTTCGACAGCGCCTTGTACTCGTCGTTGTTCGTGCCCGCGTTGACCAGCTTGACGTCGACCTTCGGGTACTTCTTCTCGAAGTCCTCGGCGACCTGCTTCAAGGTGGGCTCCCACGCCCACACCGTGACGGTTCCGCCCTTCTGCAGCGCGGCCTGGATGTCGGACGTACCCACCGGCTTCTGGCCGGAGTCGTCGTCCGAGCCACCGCAGGCGGTCGCTCCCAGGGCCAGGGCGCAGACAAGACCGAGGCCGCGCAACAGGCGGCGTGAGTGCTGGGACATGGCGGTATTTCCACTTCCTCGTGGTTCGATCGACATGACGTGCGGACAGTGAGGGGAGAACGGGCGACGCGGCGGAACACCCGCACGCGTGACGCCCCGGGCCGCGCTACTCCTTGACGCTTCCGGCCGCGAGACCGGACTGCCAGTACTTCTGGAGCAGCAGGAAGGCGGCGATCAACGGCACGATGGTGAGCAGCGAGCCGGTGACGACCAGGTTGAAGACGGCCTCGCCGCCGGCCGTGGCCGCCTGCTTGTTCCAGGCGTCCAGGCCGAGGGTGAGCGGGTACCAGTCCGGGTCCTTGAGCATGATCAACGGCAGGAAGTAGTTGTTCCAGGTCGCGACCGTGGTGAACAGGAGCACGGTGACGGTGCCGGGGGCGAGCAGTGGCAGCGCGACCTGGAAGAAGGTGCGCACCTCGCCGGCGCCGTCGATGCGGGCGGCCTCCATCAGTTCGACGGGGACGGCCTCGGTGGCGAAGACCCACATCAGGTACAGCCCGAACGGCGAGACCAGGGAGGGGATGATCACCGCCCAGGGAGTGTCCGTCAGTCCGATCTTGCTGAACAGCAGGAAGGTCGGGACGGCGAGTGCGGTGGTCGGGACGGCGACCGCCCCGATGACGACCGCGAACACCGCGCGCTTGCCCGGGAACCGGAACTTGGCGAGCGCGTAGCCGCCGAGTACCGCGAGGAAGGTGGCGCCGCCCGCGCCGACGACGACGTAGAGAAGGGTGTTGAGGAGCCAGCGGCCGAAGACGCCGTCCTGGTAGGTGAAGGTCCGGCTGAGGTTGTCCCACAGGGCGAAGTCGCCGTCGAACCAGAGGCCGAAGGAACGGGCGAGACCTGTCTGGGACTTGGTGGCGCTGATGACCAGCCAGACCAGCGGGAGCAGGCTGTAGACCAGGACCACGCCGGTGACCACGGTCAGCAGGACACTGCGCCGGGGGCGGCCCGGGGTGTGCGCGCGGCGCTGTGCGCGCAGGCGCGGTACGGCGGCACTCCTGGGCGTCGCGGCGGGCCGTGCGGGCCCGGTCGCACTGTTCGTCGTCATCACGCTCACGCTTCCTTGCGCATGCCGCGCAGTTGGACGACGTAGGCGACGATCATGGTGATCACGCCCATGACGATGGCGACCGTCGCCGAGTAGTTGTGCTGCTGGCCGGAGAAGGACAGCGAGTACGTGTAGTAGTTCGGGGTGTAGTCGGTGGTGATGGTGTTCGGCGCCAGCTTCTGCAGGATGGCGGGCTCGTTGAAGAGCTGGAAGCTGCCGATGACCGAGAAGATCGTCGCGATGACCAGGGCGCCCCGGATCGCCGGGAGTTTGATCGCCGAGACGACCCGCCACTGCCCGGCCCCGTCGATCTCGGCGGCCTCGTAGAGGGAGTGCGGGATCACGCGCAGCGCCGAGTAGAAGATCAGCATGTTGTAGCCGACGAACTCCCAGGTGACGATGTTGCCGATCGAGGCGAGGACCAGCCCGGAGGAGAGCGGATCGGGCAGGTGCACGCCGAACGCGTCGTTGATGTCGCCGACCAGGCCGAAGCGGGGGCCGTACAGGAAGCCCCACATGAGGGTGGCGACGACGGCGGGCACCGCATAGGGCAGGAAGACGGATATCCGGAAGAACTCCTTGCCGTACAGGCGTCCGCTGTCGATGGCGAGGGCGACGAAGAGCGCGATGCCGAGCATGATCGGCACCTGGATCAGGAGGAAGAGTCCGACCCGGGCGACTCCGTCCCAGAACTGCGGGTCCTGAAAGGCCTGTTGGTAGTTCTCGAAGCCGACGAACGTGGTGCCGCCGATCAACTGGGTCCGGAACAGGCTCAGGTAGACCGAGTATCCGAGCGGGACCAGGAAGACCAGGGCGAAGACGAGCACGAAGGGGCCGATGAACCCCCAGCCCGCCCATGAACGGCGGGGCCGTGCCATCGGCGGTCCGGCCGGGCGGGCCCCTGTGGCCGCCGGCGGTTGCAGCGTCGTCATCTCGCGCCCCTCGCTCGTGCTTCACCAGACCGGAAAGGACGTTCACGCACATGTTCCAGGGCGGTGAACCGGCTCGACCCGACCGACCGCCTGGCATTATGTTTACGTAAACATTCGGTGGCGGCATGTCTACACTGCCCCCAGATGGACGGTCAAGAGCCGCACACGAAAGCGACATCCGATGAGGGAGACGGTGGACCAAGCAGGCGAACACCCCCCAGTCACAGACTCGTCCGCGACCGGGCCGGCTCCCGGAGACGGGAGTCCGAAGCGGCGCAGAACCGCCTCGATGGCGGACGTGGCCCGTGTCGCGGGGGTGTCCTCCCAGACGGTCTCCCGCGTATCCACCGGCTTCCCCGGCGTGAACGAGGAGACCCGCCGGCAGGTCCTCGCCGCGATGAAGGACCTCGGCTACCGCCCCAACAGCGCGGCACGCGCGCTCAAGCGCGGAGAGTTCCGGACCATCGGCGTCATCACCTTCACGCTCTCCACCACCGGCAACGTGCGCACCCTGGAAGCCATCGCGACCTCGGCCGCACAGGAGGGATACGCCGTCACCCTGCTGCCGGTCGCGGTCCCCACCCAGGACGAGGTCCGGGGCGCCTTCTCACGCCTGGGCGAACTCGCCATCGACGCGGCCATCGTCATCATGGAGGTCCACCTCCTCGACGAGGCGCGTCTCTCGCTGCCGCCGCACGTGAAGGTCGTCGTCGCGGACTCGGACGCCGGGGACCGCTACTCCGTCGTCGACACCGACCAGGCGGGCGGCACCCGCGACGCCGTCAACCACCTGCTGGGCCTGGGGCATCGCACCGTCTGGCACCTCGCGGGCCCCGAGGACTCGTACGCGGCGCAGCGCCGGACGGACGCCTGGCGCGCGGCGCTGGAGAACGCGGGGCGAGTGCCACCGCCCCTCGTACGAGGCGACTGGTCGGCGGAGTCCGGCTATCGGGCGGGTCTCCACATCGCCGAACAGGCCGAGTGCACCGCTGTGTTCGCCGCGAACGACCAGATGGCGCTCGGCCTGCTGCGCGCCCTGCACGAGCGCGGTCGCAGGGTGCCCGAGGACGTCTCCGTCGTCGGTTTCGACGACATCGCCGAGGCCGGTTCCTTCCAGCCGCCGCTGACCACCGTCCACCAGGACTTCGCCGAAGTGGGCCGCCGCTGCGTCGCGGGCGTCCTGCACCAGATGCGGCAGAGCGGCCCCGAGCACGGGACGACCCTCGTACCGACGCGGCTCGTCCTGCGGGAGAGCACGGCTCCGCCGCCCGGGTAGACCGGGGCCGGTACCGCGACCAGTCGTGCGAAGAGCTGTACGGCGGCCGAGCCGCTCCAGGTGCCGGTCGGGACTTCGACCGGCAGCCCGGGGTCGCACGCGGAAACGACCGGGGTTACGCGTCTTCGCAGAGTGCACGGGCGTGGTCAAGGTCCTTCATCACCGTCGCGTCGAACTCGAAGGTGATCGCGTGGCGGTCCTGGGAGTGGCGGATGGCCTTGGCGAGCGGCTCGTACCGCGCATCGCCCGCTGCCGCCGACGCGGACAGCACGCCCGCCGCCGCGTAGCGGTTGTATGCGATCTCCCCGGCGGACCCCTTCGCGGTGAACCGGCCCGGGTCGAAGCCGTCGAGTGCCTGGCACGCCGCGCGCGCGTCCGCGGCCGGGCCTCCGCCGGAGGGGGCGTCGCCGCCGCTCAGCGCCCATGCGACGCCCGTTCCCGCGGCGCCGAGCACGAGCCCGGCGACAAGGGGAAGGAGCACGGTCCTGGCGCGGTTGAGTCGCTGTTCGGGGGCCGCCGGTTCGTGGGCGATGTGAGGTTGCTGTGGCTGCATCCGGCCAAAGGTAGCGGGCATCACCCGCACGCGGGATGCGGGGGTGGCCCCGGTGCCCGATCCGCGCGGCCCGCAACGGCCTTGCGCGCGGGGCGGGTTCGCCCGGAGGACGCCTGCGGGTGGACCCTCCCTCGGCCCATGCGCCGCACAGGGGGCGGGGCCGTCAGGGCGTCGCGGCCGACACCACGTAGACGACCGGCGACGCCGGGTCGGTCATGTTGACGGTGATGTTCTGGGTGGGCCGGGGATCCTTGTTCCTGTGGGTCGTCCCGGCCCACTCGGCGCCGGACCAGAAGTTCCAGTCGGTGATCCGGATGTCCCGCTGGGAGATCGTGACCTTGCCGGTCTTCAGGGCCGCGCGGTCGGTGCCCATCCCGCTCAGGAAGCGGTCGAGACCGGCGGAGGTGGTCCGGAACTTGAGGTACATCCGGCTCGCCTTCCAGTTGTTGGTCTCGTAGTACTGCACACCGGTCGCGTTCCCCGGGACGGGCACCTCGAAGATCCGCCGCTGCATCCGCGACGGCCAGCTCGCGCGCAGCCCCTGGGCGGCCGCCTCGGCCTCCTTGTCCTTGCCGGACCTGCGGCTCTGGCCGGCCGAGACCAGCAGGTAACCGGCCGGGATACCGATCAGCAGCACGATGATGGTGGCGGTGATCAGCCGTCTGCGGAAGACCCGGCGCGGGTCACGCGCGGGTTCGCCGTCCCCCGGTCCGCACTGGCGCGGCACCACGGGATGTTCGGCGGCTTCGGCGATCACCGTTCCCTCGGAACTCGGATGCTCGGCTGCGGTCATGATCTTCGGATCCCTCGGAGCTTCGGTACGCGGGCGGGGTTACGGGGCGGCCTGCGGCGGACGGCGGGAGCGGGCCCCGCCCAGCGGTCAGTCGCCGGTACGGGCGCTCCGCGTGCTGCGCAGGGTGCTGGCGGCCTGGTCGTAGATCTGCGCGTAGCGCTCGTACCGCTCGACCCGGCGGCGGTTGGCGCGGCGGAATCGGCGCGCGACGAGCCGGGCGAGGTCGGCGGCCCCGACCATGCCGGCCTCGGGCCCCAGCTGCGCCCGGACGATCCGGGCCTCGGGGCGGTAGCCGCGGCCGGTGAGGTGGCGCTTGAAGGCGTCCCGGGCGGGGCTGATCAGCAGGTCGTCGGCAGCGCTGACGCCACCGCCGATGACGAAGCAGGAGGGGTCGAGCGCGGCGGCTAGGTTGGCGATGCCCACGCCGAGCCACTGGCCGATGTCCTGGAAGAGCTCGATGCACATCGCGTCGCCCTCGCGGGCGAGCTCGGTGATGAGCGGCCCGGTGATCTCCGGGATGTTGCCCTTGACGCGTTCGATGAGGTTGTAGGCGACCGGGGAGTCCGCGGCGGCAAGCTCCTTCGCCTCGCGGACCAGGGCGTTGCCGGAGCTGTACTGCTCCCAGCAGCCCCGGTTGCCGCAGGGGCAGCGGTGGCCGCCGGGGACCACCTGCATGTGCCCGAACTCGCCGGCCACGCCGTACTTGCCCCGCTTGACCTGCCCGTCCTCCAGGATCGCGCCGCCGATTCCCGTACCGAGGGTGATCATCACCAGGTGGTCCTCGCCCCGGCCGGCGCCGAAGCGCCATTCCGCCCAGGCGGCGGTGTTGGCGTCGTTGTCGACCATGACGGGGACGACGAGGCGGGAGGCCAGGGCGTCGCGCAGCGGTTCGTCGCGCCAGGCGAGGTGCGGGGCGAACAGCACCTTGGAACGGTCCGCGTCGACCCAGCCGGCCGCGCCGATGCCGACGGCGTGCACGTCGTGGCGGTCGGAGAGGTCCAGCACCAGTTCGACGATGGTGTCCTCGACGACCCGGGGGCTCTTGGACTTGTCGGGCGTCTCGGTGCGGAGCTGTTCCAGGATGTTGCCGTCCGCGTCGACGACGCCGGCCATCACCTTGGTACCGCCGATGTCGATGCCGACGGTGGGGACGCGGGGCGCCGTCAGGTGGGAGCGCCGCTCCCTCGTACCGACGGTCTTGAGGACGGTGGCGCGGGCGGAGCCGCGGTGGGTGAAGTCGCGGTACGTGCTCATCGTCCCTGCGGTGTCTGGGGTGGCCGGCGGGTCAGTTCTGCCGGCGGCGGACGGCGTCCACCTCGGTCGATTCTGCCACTGCCGTCCGCCCCGAGCCGCCTCGACGGTTCTCGCCGAGGCGGCTCGGCCGTCGCGTCACTCGGTGTCGTCGTCCACCGGGTGGCCGCCGATGGAGGTCGGTGAGGGCGCGCGCTCCAGCTCGTGGCTGAGCTCGTCGAGCTCGCTGCCGCCCGCCATCTGCCGGGTCAGCTCGTCGAGCGTGACGTCGGTCCTGGTGTGGCTGCCGGCCATCGCGCCGCGCTTGAGGAGGACGAACCGGTCGCCGACGAGGTAGGCGTGGTGCGGGTTGTGCGTGATGAGGACCACGCCGAGTCCGGCGTCCCGCGCCGCCGCGACGTACTTCAGTACGACTCCGGACTGCTTGACGCCGAGGGCCGCCGTGGGCTCGTCCAGGACGAGGACCTTGGCGCCGAAGTGGACGGCTCGCGCGATGGCCACGCACTGCCGCTCGCCGCCGGAGAGGGTGCCGATCGGCTGGTCGACGTCGCGCAGGTCGATGCCCATGCGGAGCAGCTCGGCGCGGGTCGTCTCGCGCATCAGCCGGACGTCCAGGCGCTTGAACGGGCCGGCGCCGACGGTGGGCTCCGAGCCGAGGAAGAAGTTGCGCCAGACCGGCATGAGGGGGACGACGGCGAGGTCCTGGTAGACCGTGGCGATGCCCCGGTCCAGGGCGTCGCGGGGGTTGGCGAGGGTGGTCTCCTCGCCGTCGATCCGGAAGACGCCCTCGTCGTGCCGGTGCAGTCCGGCGATGATCTTGATGAGGGTGGACTTGCCTGCGCCGTTGTCACCGAGCACGCAGGTGATCTCGCCCGCGTGGACCTCCAGCGAGACGTCGGTGAGGGCCTTGATGCTGCCGTAGAACTTGGCTACGTGGTCGAGCTGGACCAGCGCCTGGGGGGCTGTCGCCCGGCCGTCCGGGGCCGTCATGTCGTCGCCTCCGCGCGCTTGCGTACCCATGCGTTGAGCAGGGTGGCCAGGAGCAGCATCGCTCCGAGGAAGAACTTGAACCAGTCCGGGTTCCACTCGGCGTAGACGATGCCCTTGCTGGTCATGCCGAAGATGATCGCGCCGACGGCCGAGCCGATGGCGGAGCCGTAGCCGCCGGTGATCAGGCAGCCGCCGATGACGGCCGCGATGATGTAGATCAGCTCGTTGCCCACGCCCTCACCGGACTGGACCACGTCGTAGCTGAAGAGCAGGTGCTGACCGGACACCCAGGCGGCGAACGCCACCCCGAGGTAGAGGCCGATCTTGGTACGGATCACCGGGACGCCGACCGCGCGGGCCGCGCTCTCGTCGCCGCCGACCGCGTAGATCCAGTTGCCGAAGCGGGTACGGAGCAGGATCCAGGTGGCGACGGCGACCAGGCCCGCCCACCAGAGGATCGTCACCTTCAGCTCGACGTCCCCGAGCGTGAGCTGCGAGGCGAAGAGCGCGTGGGCGGAGTCGAACCCCCACATGTCACCGATCGCCTTCGTCGACACCGTGTCGCTGATGAGCTTGGTGACGCCGAGGTTGAGTCCGGTCAGCATGAGGAAGGTGCCGAGGGTGATGATGAAGCTCGGCAGCTTCGTCCGGGTCAGCATGAAGCCGTTGAACGCCCCGAAGCCCAGGGTGACCAGCAGCGAGACGAAGACACCGACCCAGACGTTGGCCGTCATCTGGTAGCTGAACATCGAGGAGACCAGCGCCGAGCTGGTCACCATGACGCCGGCCGAGAGGTCGAACTCGCCGCCGATCATCAGCAGCGCGACCGGCGCGGCCATGATCCCGATGGTCGAGGCCGCGTACAGCACGGTGCCGAAGCTGGACAGCTGGAGGAAGCTGTCCGCGACCACGGCGAAGAAGAGGAAGACGGCGAGGGCGCCGACGATCGATCCGAGTTCGGGACGGCCGAGGAGCCTGCGCAGCGGTGAGGTGCGCAGCAGCCGCTCGTCGGCCCCGCCCGGCGCCGGGGCGGGGGCCGTGGGCTGTCGGGTTCCCGTCATCGGGTACCCCGGGCGGTGTACTCGGCGAGTTCGTCGGCGTCGGCGGCCGTGATGATCTGCGGGCCGGTGAGGACGGGCTGGCCGCCGCCGAGGACGTTGCGGTTGAAGCGGTAGAGCCAGAGCAGGTCGACGGCTTCGTAGCCCTGGAGGTAGGGCTGCTGGTCGACGGCGAAGCCGAGGGTCTCGGCCTTGAGTCCGGCGGCGACCTTGGCGTTCAGGTCGAAGGTGTCGATCTCGGCGTCGCTGTCTGCGGACTTCTTGGCCTGGACGGCGGCGTCGGCGAAGGGGGCGCCGAGGGTGACGACGGCGTCGATGCTCTTGTCGGTCTGGAGCTTCGCCTCGATGGACGCCTGGACGTCGGGCATGTTGGTGCCGTCGACGTAGAGGTTGGTGGTCTTGCCGTCGAAGTTCTTCTTCACACCGGCGCAGCGCTGCTCGTGGCCGACGTTGCCCTGTTCGTGCAGGACACAGAGGGTGTTCTTGCGGCCTCGTGCGTTCAGCTCGTCGCCGACCGCTTCGCCGGCGATCGACTCGTCCTGGCCGATGTGGGTGATCGCGCCGTAGGCCTTGGACTCGGCGGAGCCCGAGTTCACGGTGATCACCGGGATGCCGGCCTTGGTCGCCTTGGCGACGACGTCCTTCATCGCCTCCGGCTTGGCGAGCGAGACGACGATCCCGTCGACCTTCTTGTCGATCGCGGCCTGGACGAGCTGCGCCTGCTGCTGCGCCTCGTCGTTGTGCGAGTACAGGAAGTTGATGTTGTCCTTGCCGGCCGCCTCCTGGGCGCCCTTCTGGACGATGTCCCAGAAGGTGTCGCCATCACCCGAATGGGTGATCATGGCGAACGTCCAGCGGGGCGTGTTCACGGCCGAATGACCCTCGGAGGCGGCCCGGGACGCTGCCGCGCGTTCCTCCGCCCGCCTGCCGCCGGTGCTGCTGCAACCCGCGAGGGAGGCCCCGAGCACCACTGCCAGCACGGCGCCCATCGCGCGTACCCCTGTCCGAACCCTTGCCACGAAGCCGTGCCCTTCTTGTGCCGCTCACTGTGCCGTCTGGTGCGCCGCGGACGTGTGGAGTCCCGGCCCGGCTGCCCAAGTATCCCCGAGGTTCGACGGGCGGCACCCGGCAGGGCCCGGGCAAATGAATGTGTCGCGCGGGCGCACCGGCGAATTCCCAGGTCGCGGGGGGCTACCGGGGCGGGTCCGGCCCTCTGTACATGCTTGACACGGCGACAGGGCGGACGCCACGGTGAGGCCATGCGTATCGGACTGGTCGGAACGGGACGTATCGGAACATTCCACGCGGAGGCGCTCAGCCGTCATCCGGCGGTGGGTTCACTCGTCGTGGCGGACGCCGATCCCGCCCACGCGGCGGCCGCGGCGGCCCGTACCGGAGCGACGGCGGTGGGGGTCGACGAGGTCTTCGCCGGAGGGGTGGACGCGGTGGTGATCGCGTCGGCCACCGCCGCCCACGCCGGTCTGATCGGCCGTGCGGCCCGTGCCGGGCTGCCCGCGTTCTGCGAGAAGCCGATCGCTCTGGACCTGCCGGGGACACTGGCCGCGCTGGCGGAGGTGGAGGCGGCGGGGTCGGTCCTCCAGCTCGGGTTCATGCGCCGTTTCGACGCGGGGTACCTCGCGGCGCGCGAGGCGGTCCGCGAGGGGCGGCTCGGCCGGCTGCACACCGTGCGCGCCGTCACCTCCGATCCCGCCCCACCGCCCGCCGCGTATCTCCCGCTCTCCGGGGGGCTCTTCCGCGACTGCCTCATCCACGACTTCGACATGGTGCGGTGGGTGACCGGCCGCGAGGTGACCGAGGTGTACGCCACCGGGTCGGACGCGGGCCCGGCCGCCTTCCGCGCGGCGGGAGACGTGTCCACGGCCGCCGCCCTGCTGACCCTGGACGACGGGACCCTGGTGACGGCCACGGCGACCCGGTGCAACGGCGCCGGGTACGACGTACGGATGGAGCTGGCGGGCGAGCTGGACCAGATCGCCGTGGGCCTGGACGACCGCGCCCCGCTCACCTCGGTCGAGCCGGGGGGCCCGGACGCCCCGCTGAAGGCCTGGCCCGGCTTCCTGGAGCGGTTCGCCCCGGCGTACGAGGCCGAGCTCGACGCCTTCGTCCGGCTGGCGGCGGGCCGGGCGGGCAATCCGTGCGACGGCCGGGAGGCCCTGGCGGCACTGCGGATCGCCGAGGCGTGCGAGCGCTCGCGGCGGGAGCGGCGCCCGGTGGCGCTCACCGAGATCCCCTGCGGCTGACCGGCCCCCGGAGCGGCTACCAGGCGATCGGCAGGTGCTCGGGGCCCCGGATCAGCATCCCGGTACGCCAGACGAGCCGCTCCGGACCGGTGTCCAGCCGCAGTCCGGGACAGCGCGCCAGCAGCGAGCCGATCGCCACCCTCGCCTCGACGCGGGCGAGCGGTGCGCCGAGGCAGTAGTGGATGCCGTGGCCGAAGGAGATGTGGCCGCGCGCGTCGCGGGTGATGTCGAATCGTTCCGCACCCTCGAAGCGGGCCGGGTCCCGGTTGGCGTCCGCCATCGCGACGAGGACGAGTTCGCCGCCGCCCGGGATCACGGAGCCACCGACATCGAGCGGCCCGGTGGTGAAGCGGAACGTGGGGGTTTCGACGGGGCTGTCGTAGCGCAGGATCTCCTCCACCGCGTTGCCGAGCAGCCCGGGGTCGGCGCGCAGGGCAGCCAACTGGTCCGGATGGGCGAGGAGATGGAGCACCCCGTTGGTGATGAGGTTGACGGTGGTCTCGTGTCCGGCGACGAGCAACAGCCAGGCCATGCCTGCCAGCTCGTCACCGGACAGCCGGTCCCCCTCCTCGTCCGCGGTGTGGATCAGCGCGCTCATCAGGTCGTCGCCAGGCTTCGCCCGCTTGTCGTCGAGCATCGTGGCGATGTACGCGTTCATCGAAGTGACGGCGGAGCGGCGCGCCTCGGCGTCGGTGGAGGAGAGGGCGGTGTTGGACCACTCCCGAAAGCTCACCCGGTCCATGTCGGGCACGCCGAGCAGTTCGCAGATCACGGCCATGGGCAGCGGGAACGACAGCGCGTCGACGAGGTCGGTGCGACGGTCGGGCTCCGCCAGCATCGCCTCCAGCAGATCGTCCGTCATGGCCTGTACGCGCGGGACGAGTTGTTCCATCCTGCGCGGGGTGAACTCGCGGCTGACCAGCTTGCGGAGCCGGGTGTGGTCCGGGGCGTCGGAGCTGAGCATCGACCTTCCGGCCGTCATCTGGTGGAGGTCGAGGAGCGGCGAGGCGTTCCCCCACTCCTTGGACAGCCTCTGGTCGGCGAGGAGTTCGCGCCCGGCTTCGTACCCCACCACGAGCCAGGCGGGCGTTCCGCCGGGCAGGACCACCCGGTGGACCGGTCCCCGGGCGCGGAGTTCGGCGTAAGTGGGGTACGGGTCCCGGGTGAACGCCTCGCCCAGTGCGCCGAGATCCAGTATCGCTTCGGTGGTCACTGCGGTTCCTTTCGGAGGTCCGGCCGCGTCGACCGGGTGCGGACCGTAGCCGACGCGTGACTGCGGCGGGGGCGGCCCCGCCCCCGCGCGAGTCCCCTACCTCACTGCTGGGCGGTCCAACCCTCCTGGTCCCGGACGCGGCTGCACATGGCCGGTTCAGACCCGTGCGCCGCGCCGCCCCCAGGCCGTCCCGGCCAGCACCAGTACGGCGCCCACCGCCCCGAGCATCCCGAGCCGCTCGCCCCCGATCGCGATGCCGACCGCGGCGGCCCACAGGGGCTCCGTACCCAGCAGCAGGCTGACCCGGGACGGCGAGGTGCGCCGGACCGCCCACATCTGCACGAAGAACGCGAAGAGCGTGCAGAAGGCCGCGAGGAACAGCAGTCCGGCCCACTCCCCCGCACCGAAGCCGGCGGCCACCGCCCAGGGCGCGGTGCCGGTACCGGGCACGGCGGCGAGAACGGCGAAGACGGCCACCGCGCTGCCGAGCTGGACGGTGGTCAGGGGGAGCGAGTCGGCCGACTGGACGGCCTTGATCCGGGCCATCGCAAGGACGTGGACCGTACGGGCGAGGGCGGCGAGCAGCATCAGCAGGTCACCGCCGGACGGACTGGTGAACCCTCCGCCCTGTGTCAGCAGCACCACGCCCACGACCGAGAGCCCGGCGGCGAGGAGGAAGCGGCCGGTCGGGCGGGTGCGGGTGACCGCCGACTCGGCGAGCGGGGTGAAGATCATGGTGAGGCTGATGATGAGACCGGCGTTGGTGGCCGAGGTGTGCACGATTCCGTACGTCTCCAGCAGGAAGATCCCGCTGAGGATCAGCCCGAGCAGCCCCGCGCCCCGCCACTGGGCCGCGGTCAGGGCCCGGAGCCCGCGTGCTCCGGCGACGGCCAGGACGGGCAGCACGACCGCGAAGCGCAGGACGAGGACCGCGACGACGGTCTGCGGGGTGGTGATGCCCTTGGCGGCGAGGTAGCTCGATCCCCAGACGACGGCGACCGCCAGAACGGGCAGGTCGGTCGACCAGGCGGGGCGGGACGGGGCGACGGCGGGCACGGCGACAGCGGACACCTGGTACTCCTGGATTCTCCACGACGGGAAACAAGCGTGGAGACCTCGCTGGCTCGCACACCGACCGGCTCACGCTACCGGGCGTCACTCCCGCGCGGAACCCGCTTTCCGGGCCGCGGTCACCCGTTCGCCCCGCCCCCGTGCGCCGCTCCCCCGTCCCGCACGCGGCCTCTCCCCCTGCGACCTGCCCACAGCCACCGGGCGCCCTACCCTGGCGGCACCGGTACGAGTCCCGGATTCAAGATCACGAATCATGGACATACGGGTCACGGACGTACCGATCACCGAAAGGACGATCATGAGCGCCGTCCCTCAGCTACCCCTCCTCGACCACCGCAGCCTCCCCGCGGTCGGTCTGGGCACCTATCCCCTGGACGACGACGGGGCGGAGAAGGCCGTCGCCGGGGCGCTGGGCCTCGGTTACCGGCTCGTCGACTCGGCGAAGAACTACGGCAACGAGCGCGGCACCGGACGCGGGATCGCCCGCAGCGGCGTGCCTCGCGAGGAGATCACCGTCACCACCAAGGTGCCGGGCCGCCACCACGGCTACGAGGAGACGCTGGCCTCCTTCGAGGAGTCGCGGGCCGCGCTCGGCGTCGAGTACGTCGACCTCTACCTCATCCACTGGCCGCTGCCGCGGGTGGACAAGTACGTGGACACCTGGAAGGCGATGATCAAGCTCCGCGAGGACGGGCTGATCCGCTCCATCGGCGTCTCCAACTTCACCCCCGCGCAACTCGACCGGCTGGAGCGGGAGACCGGCGTGCTGCCCGTGGTCAACCAGATCGAGCTGCATCCGCTGCTTCCCCAGGACGAGTTGAGGGAGGTGCACGAGGCGAAGGGCATCGTCACGGAGGCCTGGAGTCCGCTGGCGCGCGGCCGCGAGGTGCTGGAGGCGACGGAGACCGTGGCCATCGCCCGCGAGCACGGGGTGACGCCCGGCCAGGTGGTCCTGCGCTGGCACACCCAGCTGGGGGTCGTACCGATCCCCAAGTCGGCGGACCCCGGGCGGCAGCGGGAGAACCTGGACCTGTTCGGCTTCGAGCTGACGCCGGACCAGATGGACCGGATCGGCTCGGGAGACCAGCACCGGTTCGGCGGCGACCCGGACGACCACGAGGAGTTCTGATCGTACGGATGACGCGGAGCCCGGGGGCTCTATCCTGCGCGGATGACGCATGAGACCGAGCTGACGTCCCCCGTCGAGCTCTGCCGCCCCGACGGACGGTTGAACCCCGCGGCGGTCGGCTGGACCCGACGCCCCCTGCACACCGCCAACCTGCGCGGCTGGGGCAGGAGGAAGCGCTGGGAGTACTGGGGCATCGTCACACCGGACCACGTGGTCGGGCTGGTCGTGTCGTCGCTGGACTACGCGGGCGTGCACGGGCTCTACGTACTGGACCGGGCGACGGGCGTCGAGCACAGCACCGACGTGGTGGCACCACTGGCCCGCGGCACGGTGCTGCCCGCGCGCAGCGGCGAGGGCGAGGTCTCGGTGCGGGCCGGCAAGCTGGAGATCGGAATCGCGCAGGCCCCGGACGGCACCACGATCCGCGCGACGGCGCCCGGGGTGCGCCTCGACGTGGAAGTGCCGTTGCCCGAGGGGCACGAAGCGCTCGGGGTGGTCGTTCCGTGGAGCGACAAGCGGTTCCAGTACACCGTCAAGGACGTCGGCCGCCCGGTGCACGGCACGCTGTCGGTGCACGGGCGGAGCTACGAGGTGGGTGGCCCGGACGCGTTCGCCGTACTGGATCACGGGCGCGGCAAGTGGCCGTACGCGGTTCGGTGGAACTGGGCGGCGGGCGCGGCTCCGGGGCGCGCGCTCCAGTTGGGCGGCGAGTGGACCGACGGCACCGGCAGCACCGAGAACGCCCTGTTCGTCGACGGCCGTCTGCACAAGATCGGTGAGGAACTCCGCTGGAGCTACGACCGGCAGGACTGGATGCGTCCGTGGCACATCGCCGGAGAGCGGGTGGACGTGTGGTTCCGTCCGTTCCACGAGAAGCGCGGGCGGACGGACCTGCTGGTCGTCGCGAACGAGACGCACCAGTGCTTCGGCACCTTCAGCGGCTGGGCCATGACCGACGACGGGACGAGGACGGATCTCGACGGGCTGGTCGGCTGGGCGGAGGAGGCGCGCAACCGGTGGTAGCGCCCGAGGCGTTGTGGCCCCCGACGCGAAAGCCGGCGGAAGCGCCCGGGGTTCCGGGTGCCCGCACGCCCCGCCGCGTACCCGTCATCGGTTGACGGGTGTCACCTCCGCCATCCGGGACCAGCCCTCGCCCGGGACCTCGACGTTGATGATCTCGGGAATCTCGGCGACCAAGGACGACATCGTCTTGAGGGCGGCCTGGAAGTGGGCGGACTTCACGTGCGCCTGGCCCGCCTCGGCCGACGCGAAGGCTTCGAGCAGCACGAACTGGTTGGGGTTCTCCACGCTGTACGACCAGTCGAAGAACAGGTTTCCCGGCTCGGAGCGGGTGGCGACGGTGAACTCCTCCACTGCGGGGAGCCAGTTGTCGCGTTCGGCGACGAGCACGGTGAACTTGACGGCGATGAAGATCATGGCTGCTCCTGGTAGGGGCGTACGGTGACGGGCCGCCGGGCGTCGGAGGCCCGGCGGCACCGCGACCAGGGTGGCATATCGCCCCGTAACGAACCTTTCGGGCACACCGGTCCACGCCCACCGCCTCCGCTTCCGTGCGTGCGGCCGGCCGGCTCAGCCGCCCAGTTCGTGGTGACGGGCCACCAGCCGGCGTGCCCCGGCCTCGGTGAGGGAGCCGAAGAGGCGCAGCCGGGAGATTCCGCCGTCCGGGAAGATGTCGATGCGCACGCGGGTGGCGCGTACCGGGGTCTCCAGGACGAACCGGTGGTTGGTGTCCGGCTGGAGGCGGGTCCGGGGCAGGAACTCGGTCCACGCCTCGCCGTCGCCGTCAGCTCCCGCCGGGCCGTCGCTGAACGAGAGCGTCGCCCAACCGGCGGCGTTGCCCTTGAGGTAGGCGGTGTCGATCTCCACCGCCCGGATCTCCGCCTGCGCGGGCAGTGTGTAGCGGATCCAGTCGTTGCCCCGGTCCCGGCGGCGGCGGGTCTCCCAGCAGTCGTCCATCTGCCGGGAGCGGCCGGGCTGGATGCTGTTGGTGGCCGGGGAGTAGAAGCGGTCCGAGGCGTCCTCCACCCGGCCGCCGTTCTCCAGTGCCAGCAGGTCGAAGGTGCCGAGGGCGGTGAGCCAGGTGGGATCGGGCGCGACCTCGCCGTGGACCCGGAGCCGGGCGATGCCCCCGTCGGGGTGCTGGTTGACCCGCAGGTGGGTGAAGCGCTGCCCGGCGTCGACCGTGAAGCCGTTGGCCGCGTGGCCGGCGATCTCCGTACGGGGCACCAGCGTCGTCCACTTCACGTCGGGCGCCAGCAGTTCTTCGGGCGAGGGCGAGCCGGGCAGGGAGGTGGCCTCCACGGAGACCGCACGGGGGTAGTTGCCGCGGAAATGGGCGGTGTCGACGATCAGTCCCCGCACGACGCCGGGGGCACCGAGCCGTACCAGCGCCCAGTCGTGGTCCTCGTCCTCGGGGTGCGGGCGGTCCGCGCTCGCTCCGCGTCGGCGGCGGGTCTCCCAGCCGTCCATGATCTTGCCTTTGTGCCCGAAGCGTTCGGGGTGGAAGACGGCGGGGCCCGGCTTCAGCAGGTTCTCCCGCTCCGCGAAGAACTCGTCGTTGGCGGCGATCACCCCGGCGCCGAGCTGCCGTCCGGCCAGGTCCACGAGGTGGCCGAAGGGGAAACCGGCGGGACCCGGGGTGCGGTAGTCGGCGTACGGATCGCCTCCCGTGTAGGGGAGGGCGTCTCCGGTCCAGCGCGGCGGGGCGGACTCCGTCATGGTCAGTGGTTCCTTTCGAGCAGGCGGCCGGAGGGTTCAGCGAACACACCGTCGTGGACGATCCGTTCACCGCGCAGCCAGGTCGACGTGACGACTCCGTGCAGGGTCCGGCCCGCGTAGGCGGTGACCTGGTTGCGGTGGTGCAGGGCCGCCGGGTCGACGGTGAAGGTGCCCTCGGGGTCGAGCACGGCGAAGTCGGCGTCGCGGCCCGGCTCGATGGCGCCCTTGCGGTGCAATCCGGCGAGCAGGGCGGGGCCGGTGGACATCCAGCGCGCCACGTCGTCGAGCGAGTGGCCGCGTCGGCGGGCCTCGGTCCAGATGGCGGGGAGCCCCAGCTGGAGAGAGGAAATGCCACCCCAGGCGGAGGCGAAGTCGGGCGTCTTCAGGTCGGTGGTGCACGGCGAGTGGTCGGAGACGATGCAGCTGATGACCCCGTCGGCGAGCCCCTGCCACAGCGCGTCCTGGTTGGCCGCCTCCCGGATGGGCGGGCAGCATTTGAACTCGGTAGCCCCGTCCGGCACTTCCTCGGCGGTGAGGGTGAGGAAGTGCGGGCAGGACTCGACGGTGACGCGTACGCCCTCGCGTTGGGCGGCGGCGATGAGCGGCAGCGCGTCGCCGGACGAGAGGTGCAGGACGTGGACGCGGGCGTCCAGCCGTTTCGCATGGGCGATCAGCCCCTCGATCGCGGCGTTCTCGGATGACCGGGGGCGCGAGGCCAGGAAGTCGGCGTAGACGGGGCCGCCTTGCTGCGGTGCCGCGTCCAAGTGGCCGGGGTCCTCCGCATGGACGATGAGCAGACCGCCGAAGCCCGCGATCTCGGCCATCGAACGCCCCAGCCCTTCCCTGTCCAGGTGCGGGAACTCTTCGACGCCTGAAGGCGAGAGGAAGCATTTGAAGCCGAAGACCCCGGCCTCGTGGAGCGGGCGCAGATCCTTGACGTTCGCCGGGACCGCACCGCCCCAGAAGCCGGTGTCCACATGCGCCTTGGGGGCTGCGACCAGCTGCTTGGTCCTCAGGTGCCCGACGGTGGTGGTCGGGGGGAGGGAGTTGAGCGGCATGTCGAGGAGGGTCGTGACGCCGCCGGCAGCCGCCGCCCGGGTGGCTGTCCAGAACCCCTCCCACTCGGTCCGGCCGGGATCGTTGACATGGACGTGAGTGTCCACGAGACCGGGGAGGAGAGCCAGGTCGCCGAGCTCCTCCAGCCGGACGTCCGGCGGCACTTCGGCACCGTGGGGCAGGACCGCCTCGATCCGTCCGGCCGAGACCGCGACCAGGGCGGGGCGGGTTCCTCTCGGAGTGACGACCCGGGTCGAGCGCAGCATCAGATCCGGGGCCGGGCCGGCCGGGGTCCTCCCCTCGGCGTTCAGGTCCTTCCGCACATCCGCACCGAACACCCGTACTCCTCGCTCCGTTTGCTCGCGCCGGGACGACCTCGGCGGTCCTTCGGCGAATTCAACGAACTGTTGAAGGGGCTCTCTGCGGGGAGTCTTCATGCGGGGTTCCCCTCCGTCAAGACCTCTCCTCCGCCGGAGCGCCGCGCCCGCGTCCTCTCGGGAGGGAATGCGAGAACGGGCCGAAACTTCCGTGAAACAGAATCAGGCTTCCGAATCTCGGAATGCTCACGGAGCGGGCGGAGGCACACGGGAAGCTCGCGGGGCCCGGCCGCGACGGCGGGAAACAGCCCCTGACCGGCACATACACCCTGCCACGACCAGTGCGCGGAACGCGACCCTCCCGGTACGCTGCTACCTTGCCTCCCGCTTCGAAAGGACCGTTGACGTGCCGTCGTCCGACGCCAGCACTTCCGACCCCAAGACCGCCGGTTCCAGCGGCGGGGTGCAGTCCCTGGAGCGTGCCTTCGACCTGCTGGAGCGGATGGCCGACGCCGGGGGCGAGGTGGGTCTGAGCGAGCTCTCCACGACCAGCGGCCTGCCGCTCCCCACCATCCACCGTCTGATGCGCACCCTGGTGGTCTGCGGGTACGTACGTCAGCAGCCCAACCGCCGCTACGCGCTGGGTCCCCGGCTGATCCGCCTGGGCGAATCGGCCTCCCGGCTGCTCGGCACGTGGGCGCGGCCCTACCTCCAGCATCTGGTGGAGGAGACGGGCGAGACCGCGAACATGGCACTGCTCGACGGCGACGAGGTGGTGTACGTCGCGCAGGCCCCGTCGAAGCACTCGATGCGCATGTTCACCGAGGTGGGCCGCAGGGTGCTGCCGCACTCCACCGGCGTCGGCAAGGCGCTGCTCGCGACCGCGTCACCCGAGGAGGTACGGGCGTTGCTGGCGCGCACCGGGATGCCGGCCGTCACCGAGAAGACGATCACCACCCCGGACGGCTTCCTCGAAGCACTGGAGCAGGTCCGCCGCACCGGCTACGCCATCGACGACAACGAGCAGGAGATCGGGGTCCGGTGTCTCGCCGTCGCCGTGCCCGACTCCCCCACGGCCGCCGCGATCTCCATCTCGGGCCCTGCCGGACGGGTCACGGAGGAGGCGACGGAACGGATCGTCCCGATCCTCCAGCAGACCGCGAAGGAGCTCTCCGAGGCCCTCGCGGCGGGGGGTTGAGCACGGTGAGGACGAGCACCGGAAGGTGAGCGGCGGGAGGACGAGCACCGGCCGGGGTCAGGCGCGGCCGGTGTGCCGGCGCCGACACCGTGAGG
>NZ_JBHWZJ010000053.1:0-27902 GCF_042728415.1 Streptomyces sp. NPDC060198
GCCCCGGACGCTTCCCTCCCCGACGAGGGGGGAGCGTCCGGGGCTCCGTCGTGTACCGGTGGTTCACGCACCGGCCGGCGGGTTACTTGTTGCGGCCGCGCTTCTCGCGGACCCGCACCGACATGTGGATCGGGGTGCCCTCGAAGCCGAACTCCTCACGCAGACGGCGCTCCACGAAGCGGCGGTAGCCGTGCTCCAGGAAGCCGGAGGCGAAGAGGACGAACCGCGGCGGCTTGGTACCCGCCTGGGTGCCGAAGAGGATGCGGGGCTGCTTTCCGCCCCGGACCGGGTGCGGGTGGGCGGCGACGATCTCGCCGAGGAAGGCGTTCAGCCGGCCGGTGGGGATGCGGGTCTCCCAGCCCTCGATGGCCGTCTCGATCGCCGGTACCAGCCTCTCCATGTGCCGGCCGGTCATCGCGGAGACGTTGACACGGGGCGCCCAGGCGATCTGCGCGAGCTCCGTCTCGATCTCGCGCTCCAGGTAGTAACGGCGCTCCTCGTCGAGGGTGTCCCACTTGTTGAACGCGACGACGATCGCGCGTCCGGCGTCCACGGCCATCGTGACGATGCGCTGGTCCTGGACGCTGATGGACTCGCTGGAGTCGATCAGGATGACGGCGACCTCGGCCTTCTCCAGCGCGGCGGCGGTACGCAGCGAGGCGTAGTAGTCCGCGCCTTCCTGGAGGTGGACGCGGCGGCGGATACCGGCCGTGTCGATGAACTTCCAGGTGATGCCGCCGAGGGTGATCAGCTCGTCGACCGGGTCCCGGGTGGTGCCCGCGAGCTCGTTGACGACGACGCGGTCCTCGCCGGCGACCTTGTTCAGCAGCGAGGACTTGCCGACGTTCGGGCGGCCGATGAGCGCGATGCGGCGCGGGCCGCCGAGCGGGGTGCCGCCGAACCGCTGCGCCGGGGCGTCGGGCAGGGCTTCGAGGACGGCGTCCAGCATGTCGCCGGTGCCGCGGCCGTGCAGCGAGGAGACCGGGTGGGGCTCGCCGAGACCGAGGGACCAGAGGGCGGTGGCGTCGGCCTCGCCGCTCTGGCCGTCGACCTTGTTGGCGCAGAGCACCACGGGCTTGCCGGCCCGGCGCAGCAGTTTGACGACGGCCTCGTCGGTGTCGGTGGCGCCGACCGTGGAGTCGACCACGAAGACGACCGCGTCGGCGGTCTCGATGGCGTACTCCGCCTGGGCGGCGACGGAGGCGTCCAGCCCCAGCACGTCCTGCTCCCAGCCGCCGGTGTCGACGACCTTGAAGCGGCGTCCGGCCCACTCGGCCTCGTACGTGACGCGGTCACGGGTGACGCCGGGCTTGTCCTGGACGACGGCCTCGCGGCGGCCGATGATGCGGTTCACCAGCGTCGACTTGCCGACGTTGGGGCGGCCGACGACGGCGAGGACGGGCAGCGGGCCCGCTCCGGCCTCGTCGAGGGCGCCCTCGATCTCCTCGGCGTCGAAGCCTTCCTGCGCGGCGAGCTCCATGAACTCCGCGTACTCGGCGTCGCCAAGTGCTCCGTGCTCGTGGTCCGAGCCGTCGGAGTGAATCTGGTCGTTCATGAAGTCCGTTCCTCTGTACGTCATCATCGATGGGCCGCGGTGACGCGGCTCACTACTCAGGTCTTGACCGGACGCCCGGTGAGGCGCCTGGCGTCTTCCAGGTGCGCGGCCAGCTTTCGCTGGATCCGCACGGTGGCCTCGTCCAGGGCCTTGCGGGTCCGGCGCCCGCTGCCGTCGCCCGCGTCGAACGCGTCGCCGAAGACCACGTCCACCCGGCTGCGCAGCGGAGGCAACACGGATATCAACCGTCCCCGGGCCTCCGTGCTTCCCAGGACCGCCACGGGCACGATCGGCGCCGCGCCGCGCAGGGCGAAGTACGCGAGTCCGGCCCGCAGTGAGGCGAAGTCGCCCTCGCCCCGCGTGCCCTCGGGAAAGATCCCGAGCGCCCCGCCCTGCGCCAGTACGCCGAGCGCCTGGGTGATGGCGGTGCGGTCGGCGGCCGTACGGTCCACCTTCAGCTGCCCGATTCCGCGCAGGAACGGGTCGAGGGGGCCGACGAACGCCTCTTTCTTGATCAGGAAGTGCACCGGCCGGGGCGCGGTACCCATCAGCATCGGTCCGTCGATGTTGTGCGAGTGGTTCACCGCGAGTATGACGGGTCCGGCGGCCGGAACCCGCCAGGCACCCAGGACCCGGGGCTTCCACAGCCCGTACATCAGCCCGATGCCGATGCCGCGCCCGACGGCCGCTCCGCGCGCGGAGGGCGCGGAAGTGGCATCCGTCACTTCGCGGCCCGCTTCTCCTCGACGAGGGTGACGACGCACTCGATGACCTGCTCCAGGGTCAGCTCGGTGGTGTCGACCTCGACGGCGTCGTCGGCCTTGGCGAGCGGGGAGGTCTTGCGGCCGGAGTCGGCCGCGTCCCGCTTGATCAGGGCTTCCTTGGTGGCGGCGACGTCCGCGCCCTTCAGCTCCCCGCTGCGGCGGGCCGCGCGGGCCTCCGCCGAAGCGGTGAGGAAGACCTTGAGGTCGGCGTCGGGCAGCACGGTGGTGCCGATGTCCCGGCCTTCCACGACGATGCCCGCTCCCGCGCCCGCGGCGATGGAGCGCTGGAGCTCCGTGATCAGGGCGCGCACCTCGGGGACCGCGCTGACGGCGCTGACGCCCGCGGTGACCTCCTGGGTGCGGATCGGCCCGGAGGCGTCCTCGCCGTCGACGGTGATCGTCGGGGCGGACGGGTCGGTGCCGGAGACGATCGCGGGCTTGGCCGCGGCGTTCGCGACGGCCGACGCGTCGGTGATGTCGACGTCGTTGGTCAGCATCCACCAAGTGATCGCCCGGTACTGGGCTCCGGTGTCCAGGTAGCTCAGGCCGAGCTTGGCGGCGACGGCCTTGGAGGTGCTCGACTTGCCGGTGCCGGAGGGGCCGTCGATGGCGACGATCACTGCGGAGCTTGCGGTTTCCACGGCGGTGGGCACCTTCCTGGTACACGGGGCGGGACGGGCGGGGACGAGGCAGGCCGACGAACGGCCTGGGCCAAGGTTACCGAGTACCGGGGACACACCTGTACCCCGTTCGGACGCACCCGGTACGGGGCGGGGTGCCCGGACCCCGTACCGGGCGGTGTTTCAGGGCCGGAGCGACCAGCCGCGCTCGGTGAGGGCGGAGCCGAGCGCGGCGGCGGCGCTGGGCTCGACCATGAGCTGGACCAGGCCCGCCTGCTGGCCGGTGGCGTGCTCGATCCGGACGTCCTCGATGTTCACCCCGGCCCGTCCGGCGTCCGCGAAGATCCGGGCCAGCTCGCCGGGGCGGTCGCTGATGAGGACGGCGACGATCTCGTACGAGGCGGGGCCCGCGCCGTGCTTGCCGGGGACCCGGACGCGGCCGGCGTTGCCGCGCCGCAGGACGTCCTCGATGCCCTCCGTACCCGCGCGGCGCTTCTCCTCGTCGGCGGACTGGAGGCTCCGCAGGGCCCGTACCGTCTCGTCGAGGTCGGTGGCGATACCGGCGAGCACGTCGGCGACGGGTCCGGGGTTGGCGGAGAGGATCTCCACCCACATCCGGGGGTCGGAGGCGGCGATCCGGGTGACGTCGCGGATGCCCTGCCCGCACAGGCGTACGGCGGTCTCGTCGGCCTCCTCCAGCCGGGCGGCGACCATCGAGGAGATCAGCTGCGGGGTGTGCGAGACGAGGGCGACGGCCCGGTCGTGCGCGTCGGCGTCCATGACCACGGGGACGGCCTTGCAGACCGCGACCAGCTCCAGCGCGAGGTTGAGCACCTCGGTGTCGGTGTCCCGGGTGGGGGTGAGGACCCAGGGGCGGCCCTCGAAGAGGTCCCCGGTGGCGGCGAGGGGCCCGGAGCGCTCCTTGCCGGCCATCGGGTGCGTACCGATGTACGGGGTCAGGTCGACCCCCAGCGCCTCCAGCTCGCGGCGGGGGCCGCCCTTGACGCTCGCCACGTCGAGGTAGCCCCGGGCGACGCCGTCGCGCATGGCGCCGGCCAGCACCGACGCGGTGTGCGCGGGCGGTACGGCGACGACGGCGAGGTCCACAGGACCCTCGGGCGGCTCCTCGGTACCGGCCCCGAGCGCCGCGGCGGTGCGGGCCGACGCGGGGTCGTGGTCGGCGAGGTGGACGTGGATGCCACGGCCGGCCAGGGCGAGGGCGGCGGAGGTGCCGACCAGTCCGGTACCGATGACGAGCGCGGTTCTCACTGGGCGATGTCCTTGCGGAGGGCGGCGGTGGCGCCGGGGCAGACGTGCTGGATCCGCGCCCGGGGGCGGTCTCGATGGGGGCGAGTGTCCGGACCACCCGGGGCACGGCCTCCCCGACGTCGGGTCCCGGGCGCGGATCAGCGGGACATCGACGATACCGAGCCCGCGGCGCGCGGCGGCCGCGGGGAAGCCGTTGCGGGGTGTCCACACTAGAGGGAACGTCCGGCGGGCGGGACGGGTGTTCCTCTCCGTGAGACGCGGGGCACGGCGGTACGGGGTGGGCCGGGGCCGTCCCGGTCCGCCACCCGGGTGGCGGCATCCACCGCCCGGTTGCTTCGCCCGGGGCGCCTGCGCCGCCACGATGCGTGGTGCCGGGACGGCTTCGTGTCCGGCGGGAAACGAGTACACGGGTGGCGCGCCGGGCGGTTTCCGGCGGTGGCCGTCCGGGTGAGGGAGCGGACCATGGGCGTACGGCGGAGGGCGGTCCTGGCGGCCGGAGCCGGGGGCGCGGCTGCGCTGGTGACGGGGTGCGGGTCGTCCGGCGGCGGGGACGGGGACACGGAGAGCTCCCCCGCGGCATCGCCCGCGTCGACGGCCTCGGCGCCCGACGCCGGTACGGAACTGGCCAGGACCTCGGACATCCCGGTGGGCGGCGGGAAGGTCTTCGCGGAACAGAAGATCGTGGTGACGCAGCCGAAGGAGGGCGAGTTCAGGGCGTTCTCGGCCGTGTGCACCCATGCGAGCTGCCTGGTGTCGTCCGTCAGCGACGGAACGATCAACTGTCCCTGCCACGGCAGCAGGTACAGCATCACCGACGCGGCCGTGGAGGCCGGACCGGCGCCCCGCCCGCTGCCGGCCGAGAAGATCACGGTCAGCGGCGGGGCCGTCCGGACGGCCTGAGCGACAGGCCTGGCCGCCCGGCTCACCCCTGCGGTCGGAGCTGCGCCACGAGAGCCGCCTCCACCACTTCGGGACGGCTGTGGGCCGTCAGCTCGCGGAGCCGGGTGGCCCAGCGCTCGGAGGGGACGCCGCGGTCCGCCGCCTGGGTCACCAGCCGGACCGCGGCGAGGCCGCCCGTGGCCGATCCCTCCGCCAGGAGGCCCGCGACCACCGCGTCGACGGCCTCCTCGGGCAAGGGCCCCGGTCGCTGGACCCGTACGGCGTCCAGGCACCCCGGACGGTCCCCGGCCAGGACGAGCCACCGCTCCCAGCGCCCCATCGAGGCGTCCCCCTCGGCCAGGGCCGCGGTCGCGGCCTCCAGAGCGGTCCGGGAGGCGGTGTGCGGGAAGCCGGCCCGCTCCAGCGCGTCGGCCAGCGCCTCGTACGCGGCCACGGGCCAGCCCGGTACCGGCCCGGACAGGTCGAGCAGCACCGCGAGCGCGGCCCGCTGCTCGGCCGTGCCCCCGCCGGCCCCCGGGGCGGCCGCGCCGAGCGCCCGCGTCAGCGCGGCCCTGCCGGACGGTCCTTTGGCCAGGCGGCCGAGCGTCCTCAGTACCGCGCTCCGCACCCCGCGCGGGCGCTCCGGGTCGGCGGCCACCGTCACGAGCCGCTCGGCGGCCTCCGGCTCCAGCGGCCCGGCGTGCGCCAGGGCGCGGGCCGCCTCCACCGCCACGGCCGTGTCCTCGGTGGCGGCAGCGCGGGCGAGGAGCTCGCACCGGGCGCGCCGGGCCTCCGGGCGGACCGGCCGGGCCGCGAAGAGCCGCTCGCTCAGGGCGGGGAGGCGCAGCCCGTCGCCGAGTCGCCCGGCCACCTCCGGGTCGTCCGCCCGTTCGGCGAGGGCCGGCACCATCGCCGCGCGGACGTCGCGGTGCTGCCCGGGCGCGTCCCAGCCCGCGAGAAGCGCGTCGAAGGCGGCACCCCGCCGGTCGCGGTCCCTGGCGGCCAGGCCGTGCGCGGCGGCCTTCCGGCTTCCCACGGAGCCGCTCGTCCCCGCGAGGACCGCGCCCAGCCGCCGTACGGCCTCGCGGTCCGGCACGGTGGCGAGCAGCACCGTCGCCCCGGTCATCGCCGCCCGGCCGCGTACTCCGCCGCTCGCCGCGCGGTCCAAGAGGTACTCCAGGGTCCGGGGGTGCGCACCCGCCCCTCCGAGCCCGGCGGCCAGGGCACCCAGCGCGGCGAGCGCGGCGGCGGCCACCGGCTGCGGGGCGTCCGCCGCGAGCCGCCGCAGCTCACCGGGGTCGCCGAGCAGGGCGGCGGCGTCGGTCCGCTCCCGCAGGGGCGCCCGGTCGTCCGCCGCGACGCGGACGAGATGGGCGTCGAGCAGGGCCCGTTGCTCCGGCAGCATCCGGCTCAGGGCGCGCCCTTCCCGGCGGGGCACCCAGTGGGCGGGAGGTGCCGCGCCGAGCACCGCGCCGAGCAGGTCGGTGCGGCGGCGGGCGAGGGTCCGCCAGACGAGCGGGACGACGATGAGGGAGGCGTCGGCCGCGAGCAGCCGGGCCAGACGCTCTTCCCGGGTCGCGGGGTCGCGCAGCCACAGCGTCGCGGCGGCCTCGCGTACGGGCGCCGTTCCCGCCGACGCCGACCGCCCGGTCTCCGCGTCCAGCCCGGCCAGTCGGGGCAGGCTGGGCGCCAGCAGTGCGGCCAGGATCACCGGGTTCTCGCGCACCGGGGCGGCGGACCCTTCCCACAGGGCCTCGGCCTCGGTGCCGGTCAGCGCCAGGGGCCGTACGGGGCCGTCGTACCGGGCGTCGGCGAGAACCGGCAGCAGCAGTCCGGCGACGGCGGCGGCCCGCGCGGGGTCCTGGCGGCGGGCGGCCGCCTCCAGTACCCGGCGGAGCCAGTGCTCGGCGGCGGCGAGGGTCTCCCGCGTCGAGTCCCTGGACTGCGCGGTGGTCGTCGCCGCGTCCCGCAGTACGGCGAACGGCACTGCGGGCAGGAGGCGTACGGGTGCCCTCCCGGCGGCGAGCAGGGCGTTCCTGCGCACGGGCTCCTGGTCGTGCCAGGCCCGTTCGCAGCTCTCCAGGACGCGGGCGTACTCCACCGGGTCACCCTGCAGCGCGGCACACGCCAGGAGGGCCGGCCATCCAGCGGCCCGGTCGAGCGGCCGGTGCGCGTCGGTGAGCTCCTTCAACGCGGGCTCGGCCTCCTCGAAGGGGAGCAGGGCCGCGAGTCGGGACCGGTGCATGAGGCGTCGGGGCAGGGGCGTCCACCGCTCGGCGATCGTCCGGGCGCGGTCGGCCGGGGGCAGCGAGGCGAGCACTCCGAATCCGGCGAACCCGAGGAACTGCCCGCTCGCCCCGAGGCGTTCCTCGGCCACCCGCCTTCGCTCCGCCGAAGGCAGCAGGGCGATCAGGGGCTGGGGCTCCTGGCGGATGCCCCGGTCGGGGTACCCGGTGAAGTCGTCGACGTGCAGGACCCGGGCGAGCAGGAGGAGATCGTCGCCGTCGCACGCCCCCAGCGCCCGCCGGGTGCGCGGGGGCAGCGGACGGTCCTCCAGCGGTACGCGGGAGGTCCCGGTGCGCCGCAGAACCGCGGCGAGTTCGGCCGGCCGGGCGAGCAGGGCCATGGCGGCGCGTCCGCCGACCAAGTGCGGCGCCCGTTCCATCAGCAGCATCCCGGCCGCCGGATCGCGCAGGGCGATCGTCATGGTGGTCGCCCCGCCGCCCTCGCGCCGCGTCCCGGCGTCGGCCGGGCGGCCGGCGAGATGTTCCGCGAGCGCGCCGGGGGCGGTACGGGCCAGCACGTGCAGGATCTCGGGCCGCACCCGGCCGAGCCTACCGAGCCAGTGACGGACCGTCACGGGCGTGCACGCCGCGAGCAGCCGGGCCGTGTCCTCGTCGCCGTGGCGGGCGTGGACACGGCCGGCCAGCCGGTCGGCGAGAGCGTGCCGCCGGGAGTGCCGCAGCACGCCGTAGGTGTCCCGGCGCACGGACGCGGGTCCGTGGAGGGCCAGTTCCTCCAGGGCGTGGTCGGGTACGGGGAGCCGGACGGCGGCCGACAGCGCGTGCCGCCGGAGCAGCGGGTCGGCGAGGGCCGCGGTCACGGTGGCCACGTCGCGGCGGACGGTGGCGAGGAAGAGGGCGAGTACCCGGTCGTCCGGCGTGCCGGAGTCCAGTTCGGCATGGGCCGCGCGGTATCCGGCCTCGTCCAGGGAACGGGTGCGTACGGCGATGGCCCGCATCCGGGCCGGGTGGGGCAGGTGGTCGAAGGCGATCGGCACGGGGGACTTCTTCTCTACGGATGCTCCGCCGGTCATCTGCCGTCCCCTGCGCGGACGGGCGTCGTCCACGGCGTTCGGGGGCGTCGGCTCTGGGCCGAGGTGCATGTTCGCACCCCGCCCGGCACCGGCACAAGGAAAATCCGCGGCACCCCGCGCCCTCCCCCGCGTAGCCTCACGCCCATGACCAGCCCCGATGCCGAATCCCTCGTCCGCGACCACACGGTCTACTCCTGCGTGATGGGGTCGCGGGCGTTCGGGCTGGCCACCGAGGGGAGCGACACCGACCGGCGTGGGGTGTTCCTCGCCCCGACCGCCTCGTTCTGGCGGTTCGAGAAGCCGCCGACGCATCTGGACGGCCCTGCGCCGGAGCAGTTCTCCTGGGAGCTGGAGCGCTTCTGCGAACTGGCCCTGCGCGCCGATCCGAACGTCCTGGAGTGCTTGCACTCACCCTTGGTGGAGCGGATCGACGACACCGGCCGCGAACTCCTCGCGCTGCGGGACGCCTTCGTGTCCCGCGAGGTGTACACCACCTTCACCCGGTACGCGACGGGCCAGCGACGGAAGCTGGAGGCCGACGAGCGGACGCACGGCGCCCCGCGGTGGAAGCACGCCATGCATCTGCTGCGGCTGCTGATGTCCGCCAGGGACACGCTGCGTACCGGGGCGCTGATCCTCGATGTCGGCGAGCGGCGCGAGGAGCTGCTCGCGGTGAAGCGGGGCGAGGTGGAGTGGCCGGAGGTGGAGCGCCGGATGGCGCGGCTGGCCGGGGAGTGCGAGGAGGCTCTCGGCCGTTCCCCGTTGCCGGCGCGCCCCGACCGGGCCCGGGTCGAGGACTTCCTCGTCCGGACCCGGCGGGCCTCTGCGCTGGGCGGCGGCTGAGCGCGTCGACGGCTGAGGACGGACGGTACGTACTCAGGGGCTCGGGCGCTCCTGCCCCTCGCGGGCCCTGCGGACGGCGTCGAGGTGCCTCGCCTGCCGTCGCGTCAGCAGCTCGTCGACGGGTTCGAGGAACCGGTCCCACGCACGTTCGGCGGCCTGTGACGGATGGGAGGTACGAGCATAGTTTTGAGCTGCGGCGATCGCCTTGTCGTAGAGCTCGTGGTCGGTGGGGAGGGCACTCGACCGCTCGCGTCGCAACCATGTGACCAGCCACGGCATGTCCCGGGGCCAGCCGGGATTCGCCAGGGAGCGCACGCGCAGATGTCCCAACCGGTCCCACCGACCCCGTGAGTGCCACTTGCGCGAGTCGGCGGGCGGCAGCCCGGGCGGCAGGTCCTTCACCGGACCCATGGTGTCAGGTGACGGCGCCCCGGGCCACGCGGTTTCCGGGAGGACGGACTCACCCTGCCGGCCTTCCGGGCCGAGCAGGTGCGCTCCCGGGTCGGACCACCTGCGGTCGCTCCCCCAGCCGGGCCCGCACGACGAGTTCGTGGAGTGCCTCGAACACGGCCGGCCGCTCCCCCAGCCGGGTTTCCTCCTGGGCGGTGTCGAGCGTCGCAACCTCGCGGGCCACCGCGTCCCGGTCCGGCCCCTCCACCGCACCATGCTCGGCGACAGCCTTCGCCTCGATCAGGGCGGGCAGCCACTTCGGGGCCTCCACCACGTCCAGCAACGTCGGCAGATGGGCCTCGATCACACCCGTACGCATCGCGTGGACGCCGGTCAGCAGGGCGCGGAAGGTGTAGAGCAGCGGCTTGAGTTCGCCGTTCTTCTCGAAGAGCCGCCACTGGGTTCGGGCGAACCCCCGGTAGTGGTCGGCGTGATGACGCGTCATCACCCCGGGTGCCAGGTCGATGAGGTCCTGGTGGAGAGGACTCGTCCGCACCACCAGCGGGGAGAGGAGCTGCTCCAGTACGTATCCGTTCGGCCGCAGCATCAGCCGGACGAACTTCCGCAGATCGTGGGTGACGAGGTCCGTCTCCACGCCGTCCCGCACCCACATCCGGCTCCGGGTCTCCTCGGGCTCACGGAGTCCCACCAGGTCACGGGCGGGCAGGACGTGGATCCCCCGCAGGTCCACGTCCGAATCCCGGGACGGGAAGCCGTACAGATGTGCCCCCGAGACGGTGGCGAAGACGAGGAGCCCCGGCTCCTCGTCGACCACGGCCCCGAGGTCGACGTCCGGGAGCCCCGCCGTTCCGGTCCGTATCGTGCAGGTCCGTCTCGCGTTGATCCGTTTCGCACGTGCCTCGTCGGTCGGTACCGCCTCGGTCCCACCGATCGCGCTGTTCATGGCTCAAGAATCCCAGAGCGCCCCCAGCGACAGCAGGTCGCTCCGGTACTCGATCCGCTCGGCCCACTCCTGGGGCCAGGCCGAGGCTCCCAGGTGGGCGCCGGCGAGCGCGCCGGTGAGGCAGGCCAGCGAGTCGGAGTCGCCCCGGGTGCAGGCGGCGCGGCGGAGCGCGGTGACAGGCTCCTCGGGGAAGAGCAGGAAGCAGTGCAGGGCCGTCGCGAGGGCCTCCTCGGCGATCCATCCGTCCCCGGTGGTCTCGCAGGGGTCGGTCTCCGGGGAGGGGTGGCGCAGCGCCTCCTGGACGCGGGTCAGGACGTCCAGGCACTCGTCCCAGCCGCGCTGGATGTAGGACTGGGCGGAGGCGTCGTGGGTGTGGCGCCAGAGGTCGCCGAGCCAGCGCTCGTGGTAGCGGCTGCGGTTCTCGTACGCGTAGCTGCGCAGCTGTCCGACGAGGCCGAGGGGTTCGGCGCCCCTGGCCAGCAGGTGGACGGCGCGGGCCATCAGGTCGGAGGCGGCCAGTGCGGTGGGGTGGCCGTGGGTCAGGGCGGCCTGGAGCTGGGCGGCGCCGGCGCGTTGGTCGTCGCTGAGTCCGGGGACCAGCCCGACCGGGGCGACCCGCATGTTGGCGCCGCACCCCTTGGAACCTGTCTGGCTGGCTTCCTGCCAGGGGCGGTCGCTGTCGAGGAGCCGGCAGGCAACCATGCAGGTGCGACCGGGGGCACGGTTGTTGTCCGGCGAGTGGTACCAGTCGACGAACTCCTCCCGGACCGGGCGGGCCAGCCGGAACCCGGTGAGCAGACCCCGGTCCATGGCGGTGCGGATGCCCCGTCCGAGGGCGAGCGTCATCTGGGTGTCGTCGGTGACGAAGGCCGGCCGGGACAGCTCCATCGTGCGCCACGGGCCGCACTTGGCGAGGATGGCGGGCACGTCGTTGAACTCGGTCGGGAAGCCCAGCGCGTCGCCGAGGGCGAGTCCGACGAGCGAGCCGGTGGCGGCCTGTTTGGTGCGGGTTCCGGTGGCGACGGTCATGGGGTTCTTCCTTCCGGTCGCAGGAGCGGGGGGTGCAGGGTGGTGGCGGTGCCCGCCCGGTAGAGGGCGGCGGGCTTGCCCCGGCCCCCGGTGCGGCGCGGCGGCCCTTCGACGGCTTCGACGAAACCGGAGGTGGCGAGGACCTTGCGCCGGAAGTTGGGGCGGTCGAGGACGGTGCCCCAGACGGTCTCGTAGACCTGCTGGAGCTCGCCGAGGGTGAACTCGGCGGGGCAGAACGCCGTTGCCAGACAGGTGTATTCGAGCTTGGAGCCGACGCGGTCGTGGGCGTCGGCGAGGATGGTGTCGTGGTCGAAGGCGAGCGGCCCGGGCACCCCGGTGTCACCTTCGCCGAAGGCCCACCAGCGGGCGCTGACCGCGTCGCCGCCGCCGCGCGGTTCGGGCAGGTCCGGCAGGAGCGCGGCGTACGCGACGGAGACGACCCGCATCCTCGGATCGCGGTCCGGTTCGGTGTAGGTGCGCAGTTGTTCGAGGTGGACCTCGCAGACGGTGTCCTCGTCCAGGCCGGTCTCCTCGGCCAGTTCGCGGCGGGCGGCCTGCGGGGCGGACTCGCGGGGGGCGACGAAACCGCCGGGGAGCGCCCAACGCCCCTTGTACGGTTCCTCACCGCGTTCCACCAGCAGCACGTGGAGCCGCCCCTCACGGACGGTGAAGACGGCGAGGTCGACGGTGACGGCGAACGGGGTGAAGGCGTACGGGTCGTACCCCTCGGGGGCCCCTTCGGCCCCGTGCGCACGGGAGTTCATCGTCGCTCCGGGAGTGGCGGGTTGAAGTGCCACCCGGTCGCGAGGAGTTCGTCGACGGCGGCGACGGCGGTGGCGATCCGCTCTTCGCGGGTGCCGGTGACTTCCACGAACCGTCTTCCGGTGCGGGTGAGTTCGGCGCGGAAACGGCCCGTCATCCAGGGCCGCAGCTCCTCGCCGTCACGCAGCCCGTCGTCCTCGAAGGGGAGGCCTTCGTGGTCGGTGAGCAGCCACAGGTGGTGGTCGACACGGTCCGCGGTGGCCTCGACGCGCGGGTTGCGCCCGCCGACGTACCGCTCGTGCCAGACGGTGGTGGCGAAGGAGTCGGTGTCGCAGAAGAGCACCGGCGAACCGGTCCGCGCGGCGGCCTCCTCGCGGTCGTTCTGGACGGCGGCGATCAGCGGGAAGTCGCCGGTGGTGAAGACGACGTCCTCCCACTGGGCGCCGGGGTGGTCGGCGCGCAGGGCGGCGAGTTTCTGCTCGCTGAACTCCCGCCCGTACTCCGGCACGCTGCGCGTCCGGGCCCACACCCCGCCGCGCCGCCGGTAGTGCTCGGCCAGGGCGAGCGTCAGGGTGGTGGTGCCGGTGGACTCCGCGCCGAGCACGACGACCCGGCGGGTCAGCGCGGCCCGTACGGCCGGCTCCAGGAAGTCCCAGCAGGCAACGGGGTCCTCGCGGACCGCCGTGCCGGAGACCGGGAAGACGGTGCGGTCCGGGTCGACGCAGACCGGCTCGGCGCCGAAGCGCCGGGCGAGCTCGTCGCCGTACGCCTCCGAGGAGAAGACGGCGTCCACCCGCTCGGGGACGGCGGCGGTGAACACCGCCATGTGCGCGTCCCAGACCGCGGGGTCGTGGACGTCCATGCGTATGTCGTCCACGGCTCCCACGACCGTGGCGCCGGGGTGCGTCTCGCGCATCCAGGCGACCCGGTCGGCGAGCGGCACCGATTCGACGCCGGCGGCGCAGACCAGGACGGTCAGCCGCTCGCAGCGGTCCTGGGCGGTGCGGACGAGGTGGTGGTGGCCCGCGTGCGGCGGGTAGAACTTGCCGAGCACCAACCCGTGGGCGTACTTCTTCACGCCGCCGCCTCCGCGCGCCCGGCCGTGGGGCCGGCCACCTCCGGGTCCGCCGCGAGGTCGCGCCGCCAGGAGCGCAGCCCGGCCGCGCAGAGCGCGAGGAAGCCGACGTACAGCAGCGAGGTCAGATACAGGCCCTTGTGGGCGTAGAGCGGGATGTAGACGAGGTCGGCGGCGATCCACAGCCACCAGGACTCGACCCGCTTGCGGCTCTGCCCATAGGTCGCCATCAGGGAGAGCGCGGTCGTCAGCGCGTCCCAGAACGGCACGGTCGAGTCGGTGGCCCGGGAGAGCAGGAGGGTCAGCGCGAGGGTCCCCACCACCCCCGCCGCGAGCAGCCAGGCCCCTTCGGTGCGCGGCGTACCGCGCACCGGCAGGACGGGTGCCCCTGGTCCACCCCCGTGGGTCCAGGTCCACCAGCCGTACGCGGCGAGGGCGATGAAGACGATCTGGAGTCCGGCGTCGGCGTAGAGGCCGGACTGTGCGAACAGCAGGACGAAGAAGAGGTTGTTGGCGATGCCGACCGGCCAATTGGCCAGGTGCTGGCGCACCACGAGCCAGACGCAGAGCGCCCCGCTGCCGAATCCGAGCACCTCGGTCCAGCTGACCGGGGTGTCCAGCCAGGTGAACAGGGGCTCCTGCAGGGGATCGAGGACATCCGCGAGACTCATGCCCGCCTCCTTAATGGTCACTCTGACTATAAAGATGTCCTGGGGTATGCGAAAGGCCCGCGGCCGGTTCTGTTCGGAAACTTCGAACAGAACCGGCCGCGGGCCTTCGGGAGGGCCCCAAGGGCTCCCCGGGGTCTTACAGACCGACCTCGCGCATCAGCATGCCGACCTCGGTGTTGGTCAGGCGGCGCAGCCATCCGGACTTCTGGTCACCCAGCGGGATCGGCCCGAAGGAGGTCCGCACCAGCCGGTCGACCGGGAATCCGGCCTCGGAGAGCATCCGGCGGACGATGTGCTTGCGGCCCTCGTGGAGGGTCACCTCGACCAGGTAGTTCTTGCCGGTGTTCTCGACGACGCGGAAGTGGTCGGCGCGGGCGTACCCGTCCTCCAGCTGGATGCCGTCCTTGAGCCGCTTGCCCAGGTCGCGCGGGAGCGGGCCCTGGATCGCGGCGAGGTACGTCTTCTTCACGCCGTACTTCGGGTGGGTGAGGCGGTGGGCGAGCTCACCGTGGTTGGTGAGCATGATGATGCCCTCGGTCTCGGTGTCCAGCCGGCCGACGTGGAAGAGCCGCGTCTCACGGTTGGTGACGTAGTCGCCGAGGCACTGGCGGCCGTCCGGGTCCTCCATCGAGGAGACGACGCCGGCCGGCTTGTTCAGCGCGAAGAAGAGGTACGACTGGGTCGCGACGGTCAGACCGTCGACCTTGATCTCGTCCTTCTGCGGGTCGACGCGCTTGCCCTGCTCCAGCACGATCTCGCCGTTGACCTCGACGCGCGCCTGCTCGATCAGCTCCTCGCACGCCCGTCGCGAGCCCATGCCGGCCCGGGCGAGGATCTTCTGCAGCCGCTCGCCCTCCTGCTCGGCGCCCGGGTGGGTCCTGACCACCTTGAAGTCCGGCTTGTCGGCGTACCGGTCGCGGTTGCGCTGCTCGATCTTCGCGTCCAGCTCGCGCGGCCTGGCCTGGCCCGAGGGGCCGCGCCGGAAGCCGCCGCGGGCGTTGCCGGGCTGCGGGGACTTCGGTCCGCCCTTGGCACCGCCGCGGGCCGAGGCGCCGCGGCCCTTGCGTGCTTCGCTGTCGCCGGCACCCGACGAGCTGGTCGAGGGGCCTACGTCGTAACGGCGCTCCTCCGGGCGGGGGCGGCGCGGACGCTGCTCCTGCTGGTCGTCGCGCCCGCCGCGGCCCTGGGCGCCCTGGGCGGGCCCCCGACCGCCCTGACCACCCTGACCGCGACCGCCCTGGCCGCCCTGAGCCGGTCCGCGACCGCCCTGGCCGCGGCCACCCTGGCCACCGCCCTGGCCGCGGCCGCCCTGGCCACCGCCCTGGGAGTTGGACCGGAAGGACCCGCCGCTGCCGCCCCGGGGGTTCCGGTTGCCGCCGCCGCTGCTGCCGCTTCCGCTGTTACTGCCACTGCTTCGCATCAAAATTCCGTCTTGTCGTCTGCGTGAGTATCCGGGGTGTCCGGTGCGTCCGGATCGAACGACGGCACACCCTCTAGCGTCTCAGCCTCGATCGCGTCCGCTTCCGGGAGGAAGGGAGCGAGTTCCGGGAGCTCGTCCAGACCACGCAGGCCCATACGCTCCAGAAAGTAGTTCGTCGTCCTGTACAGGATCGCACCTGTTTCGGGTTCCGTCCCCGCCTCCTCGACCAGAGCACGCTGGAGGAGGGTCCTCATGACCCCGTCGCAGTTCACTCCGCGCACCGCCGAGACCCTCGAACGGCTGACCGGCTGGCGGTACGCGACGACCGCGAGGGTCTCCAGTGCCGCCTGGGTGAGACGGGCCTGCCGGCCGTCCAGGACGAAGCTCTCCACCGCCTCCGCGTAGGCGGGCCGGGTGTAGAACCGCCAGCCGCCCGCCACGAGCCTCAGATCGAATCCGCGGCGCTGGGCGGTGTACTCGTCTGCCAGCTCCCGCAGGGCGAGTGCCACGGCCCTCGGGGGCCGCTGGAGGACCTTGGCGAGGTGTTCCACGGTGGCCGGCTCGTCCACGACCATCAGGACCGCCTCCAGGGCGGGCTTCAGCTCCAGGTCCGCCACGCTCCCGGACCCGGCGGGCTCCCCGTCGTACCCGGGCTCCCGCTCGTCCGCGAAGCCCCGCGCCCCGCCGTGCCGCGGTGCGCCCCCGTGCTCCGGTCCGGCGGCGACTCCGCCGACTCCCCCGGTCCCGCCGGTCCCGCCGACTCCGCTCACGTCTCCACGCCCTCTTCCGTATCCGGCTGGACTTCCTGGTCGAACTCGTCGGTCACGACGGGCTGCGCGCCCTCCTCGCCGCACCACCGCACGAGGAGCTCGCCGAGCGCCTCCTCCTGGTCCAGCGCGACCGCCTTCTCCCGGTACAGCTCGAGGAGCGCGAGGAAGCGCGCCACCACCGTGAGGGTGTCGGCCGCGTCCTCGGTGAGCTCCCGGAAGCTGGCCCCGCCCGACCGCCGCAGCAGTGCGACCACGATCCCCGCCTGCTCGCGCACGCTGACCAGCGGCGCGTGGATGTGGTCCACGTAGACCTGCGGCTCGGGCCGTGGCTGCATGGCCTTCGCGGCGAGCCGCGCGAACCCCTCGGGGCCGATGCTGAGGACGACCTCCGGCAGCAGCGCCGCGTGGTGCGGCTCCAGCCCGACCGTGCGGGGGAAGCGCCGCGACTCGGCGTCCAGCCGGTCGCTGAAGATGTCCGCGACCCTCTTGTACGCCCGGTACTGCAGCAGCCGCGCGAAGAGCAGGTCCCGCGCCTCCAGAAGGGCGAGGTCGGCCTCGTCCTCGACCTCGGCGGTGGGCAGCAGCCGGGCGGCCTTGAGGTCGAGCAGGGTCGCGGCGACCACCAGGAACTCGGTGGTCTGGTCGAGGTCCCAGTCCGCCCCCATCGCGCGGATGTGGGCCATGAACTCGTCGGTGACCCTGGAGAGCGCGACTTCGGTCACGTCCAGCCGGTGCCGGGTGATCAACTGGAGCAGCAGGTCGAAGGGGCCTTCGAAGTTCGCCAGCCGCACGGTGAACCGTCTGCCGTCCTCCGGCGCCCCCTGTGGGCCCCCGGACGGCCCGCGAGGCGCATCGGGCACCTCGGGCGCTCCGGACGGCTCCGGGGGCACTGGAGGCGCGTCCAGCGCCTCGGGAGGTTCCGCGGGGGCGGGGGCCGCCTCCGCCTGCGCCGGCTCCGCCGCCCCGGGTCCTCGTCCGAGGGCGCGGCGGCGCGGGGCGGCGGAGTCGTCGGGCGTGGGCAACGGCACGTGACCAGTCCAGGTGTACGGCGGGCGGCGGACCGGCCGCCTCGTGCCGTCGCGCACGGGCCGGGTGTCCGGCGGGGAGCGGAGCCGGCCACGCGGGGCGGGCGGCAGGGTTTGCGGCCCTGCCGGGCAGGCTACCCGCGGCGGACCGCTCAGCGGCCGCGCAGCCGCCGTACGAGGATGCTCGCGTCGCCGCGCGATTCCAGGTCGGCCAGGACGACGGCGACCGCTTCGCGGACGATACGCCCGCGGTCGACGGCGAGGCCGTGCTCGCCGCGCAGGACCAGCCGGGCGTGTTCGAGGTCCATCAGTTCCTCGGCCGAGACGTAGACCGTGATCTTCTCGTCGTGCCGTTCCCGGCCGCTGGGCCGCCGGTTGGCACCCCTGCCCTGCCCGGTGCCGCGTCCGCGCTGCTGCTCCCCGGTCTGTTCCTGGGACGGCGGCCGGCTCTGGGGCCCGGGGCCGGTCCTTGGCCCCGTCACACGCTCGGGACCGCCCGTACGTCCGCGCGGGTCGACCCCCTCGGCGCCGGTCGCGGAGTGGTCCTCGCGCCCTGTCTGCCGCTCCGGTGGGGCGCCGCCCGCCGGGGCGGACGGCGCTGTGTCGCCCTCCCCGGCGGGTGCGGGCACCCGTGCCTCGCCGTTCGCCTTGCGCCGCCGCTCCGCCGGGGAGGAGGACTGGAGTCCCATCCCCCCGGTGGTGCGGAACAGTTCGTCGGCACCGGGCAGACTCACTCGGCGTGACACCGGGCGAGCACCTCCCTGGCGAGCTGTCGGTAGGCGGCGGCGCCGACCGAGTTGGAGGCGTACGTGGTGATGGGCTCACCGGCGACCGTGGTCTCCGGGAAGCGCACCGTGCGCCCGATGACCGTGTGGTAGACGTGGTCGTCGAAGGCCTCCACCACACGGGCGAGCACCTCGCGGCTGTGCACCGTACGGGAGTCGTACATCGTGGCGAGGATGCCGTCGAGCTCCAGCTCGGGGTTGAGCCGCTCCTGGACCTTCTCGATGGTCTCGGTGAGCAGGGCCACACCGCGCAGTGCGAAGAACTCGCACTCCAGCGGCACGATCACCTTGTGTGCGGCCGTCAGCGCGTTCACGGTGAGCAGGCCCAGCGAGGGCTGACAGTCGATCACGATGTAGTCGTAGTCGGCCATCAGCGGCTTGAGCGCGCGCTGCAGGGTCGACTCGCGGGCCACCTCGCTGACGAGCTGCACCTCGGCGGCGGACAGGTCGATGTTGCTGGGCAGCAGGTCCATGTTGGGGACCGCCGTCTTCAGCAGAACCTCGTCGGCCGCCATGCCCCGCTCCATGAGCAGGTTGTAGACGGTGAGGTCCAGCTCCATCGGGTTGACGCCGAGGCCGACCGAGAGAGCGCCCTGCGGGTCGAAGTCGACGAGCAGGACACGTCGTCCGTACTCGGCGAGCGCGGCACCCAGGTTGATGGTCGAGGTGGTCTTGCCCACCCCGCCCTTCTGGTTGCACATCGCGATGATCTTGGCGGGACCGTGCTCGGTCAGCGGTCCCGGGATCGGGAAGTAGGGCAACGGGCGCCCGGTCGGGCCGATCCGCTCACGGCGCTGTCGCGCCGCGTCGGGGGCGAGTGTGGCCGCGTACTCCGGATCGGGTTCGTACTCGGCGTCGGGGTCGTAGAAGTGCCCCTCGGGCATCTCGGCGAAGTCGGCGAGGTGGGCGGTGTCGCGGCCACTCTCGTTGCCGGCCATGGCGTTCACGTGTAGGCCGTCCATCATCTGGGGGGGCGTCGTCATGTGCTGGTGGGTCGCGAAGGTGCGGACCGCGACGGAGCCGACAGCTTCGAGCCCGTTCGGGCCCTGACCCCGTGCAGGCATCCCTGGTTGACCACCCCCGGGAGTAAATGTCGACTCATTCACAAGTCGTCTTACCTCCTTGGATGTGACCAGGAAACTTATCGATAGGTCAGCGTGGCACCATGCCGACGATGGGCGACTCTATGGCGTGTCACCGGTCCGCAGCAACACAATCTGCCGGACCCGGCCCGATGTGTCGGCAATCGAACACCCTCCTGTCAAGGGTGTGCGGGGAGCGAGGCGCGCATTTCACGAGGGAATGAATCGGGTAAATCAGGGCGTTCAGCGCGAGTTGCCCGTGAGCCCCCGAACCCCCTCACACGTCCGGCCGGACCTTGCGCGACAAGGTCCGGCCGGAGGTACGGGATTGACGGGACGGCGGGCGGAAGGAGGCCTCCCCGTCAGCCGACGATCGAGCCCAGCTCGACGTGCGGGAGGTCGTGCGCCTCGGCGACTTCACGGTAAACGACTTGCCCGTCATGGGTGTTGAGGCCCCTGGCCAGGGCCGCGTCCCGGCGCAGCGCCTCGACCCATCCCCGGTTCGCCAGCTCGACGATGTACGGGAGCGTGGCGTTGGTGAGGGCGTAGGTGGAGGTGTTCGGAACCGCGCCGGGCATGTTCGCGACGCAGTAGAACACCGAATCGTGGACCGTGAAGGTCGGTTCGGCGTGCGTGGTCGGGTGCGAGTCCTCGAAGCAGCCGCCCTGGTCGATCGCAATGTCGACAAGAACACTTCCCGGCTTCATTTTGGCGACCAGCTCGTTGGTGACCAGCTTCGGGGCCTTCGCGCCCGGGACGAGGACGGCACCGACGACGAGGTCGGCCCCGACGACCGCCTTCTCCAGTTCGAAGGCGTTGGAGACCACGGTCTGAACCCGGGTACCGAAGACCCTGTCGGCCTCGCGCAGCTTGTTGACGTCCTTGTCGAGCAGGGTGACGTGGAAGCCGAGCCCCACCGCGATCTGCGTGGCGTTCCAGCCGGAGACGCCACCGCCGATGACGACCGCCCTGGCGGCGGCCGTACCGGGGACACCGCCGGGCAGCACGCCCCGGCCGCCCGCGGAGCGCATCAGGTGGTACGCGCCGACCTGCGGGGCCAGCCGGCCCGCGACCTCGGACATGGGGGCGAGCAGCGGCAGCGCGCGGTTCGCGGTCTCGACGGTCTCGTACGCGATGGCGGTGGTACCCGACTCCAGCAGCGCGTCGGTGCACTCGCGGGAGGCCGCGAGGTGGAGGTAGGTGAAGAGAGTCTGCCCCTTGCGGAGCCGGTGGTACTCCTCGGCGACCGGCTCCTTGACCTTGAGCAGCAGGTCGGCGGCGGCCCAGACCTCGTCCGCGGTGGGCAGGACGCGCGCGCCGGCGGCGGCGTACTCCTCGTCCGTGATGGACGAGCCCGCACCGGCGCTCCGTTCGACGACGACCTCGTGGCCGTGCCGGACCAACTCGTGCACTCCGGCGGGCGTGATCGCCACCCGGAACTCGTTGTTCTTGACTTCGCGGGGGATGCCGACCTTCACGTCGATCACGGTCCTTGACTCGGAGGGGCGCCCGGGCAGCGGGCGGCCGACCTGTGGCCGGGAGAACGCCGGATTGCACGGACGTGCACAGAAACGCACCTCACCCGTGGGGCACCACGGAAGCAGGCGGCAGACCCAGTCTAATGAAGGACTTCCCGCTGTCTAGCCTTGCAAAGAACTAACTTTCGACCGAAGCGCCAAGGTTTTCGTAGGTGGATCCTTCCTCGCCCAGCAGTCTGTCCGCAGTGGCCCGGTGCAGCGAGGCGGCCGCGGGATCGCCGAGCCGGTCCAGGGTGTCGGCCAGCCGCAACTGCAGTGCCGCCTGGAGCCGCACGTCCTCGGCCCGCCGGGCGAGGTCGACGGCCTCCCGGCAGGTGCGCAGCGAGTCGTGCGGGCGGCCCGCGTACTCCTGGACCCGGGCCGCCTCGCTGAGCGCCCTGGCCTGGGCCGGGAGGTCACCGATCCTGCGCAGGCCGGACGCGGCGGCCCGCCAGTTCCGCAGCGCCTCGCCGTACCGTCCGGCGTACGCGTGCACCGCGCCGAGCCGCCCGTACAGCCGGGCCTCGCCCTCCCGGTCGCCCTGCGCGAGCCGCTGCGCGAGCGCCCGGCCGTACCAGTCGGAAGCGCGCGGGTAGTCCCCCAGCTCGGCGTAGGCGCCCCCCACGGACTCCATGGCCCGGCCGGTGGCGTAGAGGTCCTTCGCCTCCCGCCCGGCGTCCAGGGCGGCCCGGTAGCGGGCCAGGGCGGTGCGGGTGCGGCCCGTGCCGGCGTCGAGGTCGGCGAGGTTGAGCAGCGCGGCGGCGCGTTCCCGGGGCAGCTCCCGGCGCTCGGCGACATCGAGCACCAGGCGGTGCAGCCCGTACAACTCGGGCGCGGCGGCCTCCGTGCCCAGGTGCGCGGCGAGCGCCCGCACCAGAGCGGCGACCAGGCGGCGGGCAAGGGTGTCCAGCTCTCCGTCCGCCACCGCCATGCGGGCGGCGGCCACCAGGGAGGGCAGCCTGACGCGCAGCCAGACGGCCGCCTCCTCCGGGCCGGCGAAGCGGAGCGTCTTGGGCAGTCCGGAGAGCTTGCCCCGGGCCGGGGAACCCTCCGGCTCGGTGACCGCCCGGCAGGAGTGGAGCAGCCGTACGGTGCGCTCCAGCATCCGGGCCCGGGCCAGTTCGATCTCGGCCGGCCTGTCCCGCTCCTCCAGGAGAGCCCGCAGCAGGGGCGCCAGAGCACCCGGCACCTCGTACTGGGGTTCGGTGGCGCCGTCCGTGTGCAGCAGCCCGAGGCCGACGAAGTCGTCCAGGGTCCGGCGGGCGGCCAGGACGGAGCAGCCGGCCAGCGCGGAGGCGGTGTGGGCGTCGGCGAGACCTCCGGGTGCCAGCGCGAGCAGTCGCAGTATCCGGGCGGGGGTCTCCAGCAGGGAGTCGTGCGCCATCCGGAAGGCGCGGGCCAGCGGCCGGGCGCCCACCGGCTGCTCCGTGTCCTGGGGAGTGCGCAGCAGGTGCTGGGTGGCGTCGGCGACGGAGGCGGTCGGACGGGCGGCGATCCACCCGGCGACGAGCAGCAGGGCGGCGGGCTGGCCGCCGCACTCCTCCACCAGGGTCTCGGCGGTCCGGGGGTCCACGGTGATCCGCACCTGGCCGACCACCCGCGCCAGGAGGCGCACGGCGGAGCCGGTGTCCAGCCCGCCGATGGTGCAGGGGCGGACGTCGGGGACACCGGTCAGCGGGCCGGTCGCGGTGGCCAGCACCAGGCAGCCGGGACCGTCCGGGAGGAGGGGGTCCACCTGCTCGGCGTCCACCGCGTCGTCGAGCAGGAGCAGCAGCCGCCGCACGGCGAGGGCCTCGCGGACCATCTCGGTGAGTTCGTCGGCGTCCGCGCCGGGCGGGGTGGCCAGGGAGAGCAGGACGAGGATCTCGCGGGCGGTGCGCTCGGCTGGCACCCGGGTGCCGTCGGGGTCGGTCAGGCTGACGCGCAGCACGCCGTCCGGGTAGTCGCCGGTTCCGGTGCCGGGCGCGGCCCAGGGAAGGGGGCCCTTGGAGCCGCCGGCGGGGGCCGTGCCGGTCAGTGCGTGCGCGAACGCGGCGGCGAGGGCGCTGCGCCCCGACCCCGCGCGTCCGGCGATCAGCAGGACCCGGGCGCGGGCCGCCTTGCGGCCGGCGATGGTGTTCAGCCCGGCCCGTTCGATGTCCTCCTGAAGGGCTTTCAACTCTCGCTGACGGCCGAACAGTTCGGGTGGGGCGGCACCGGAGGGCTCCTCGGTGCCGGGCGCTCGGGCCGGGCCGCTGGTGTCCACCGCCTGATCCGTCACGAGCCACGCTCCACTTCGCCGCACCCGGTGCCCCGCCGGAGCTCCGGCGGGCCTTTCGAGCGTAGTTCAGCGGCACCGCCGATCAGGGCGGAGCGGGGCGGGGACATCCCCCGATCGGATCAGTGATTCCTACGATCGTCCGACGGACAAAAGGGGCAGGGGCGGGCCCGGGAGAGGGGGCAGGAGCGCGGGGCCTCCGCCGTGCGACGGAGGCCCCGGGTTCCGCTACGCCTCGAACGGACGGGCCGGCCAGGGTGCCTCGGCCGGGCGCAGGGACCGCTCGCCGTCCGCAGTCCGGGCCGCTGTCAGCGCCAGTACCCCCATGACCAGGCAGCTGTTGTGCAGGTCGCCCGCGAGGACGCCCCGGACCAGGTCCTTCAGCGGGACCCGTGCCAGCTCCATGTCCGCCTCTTCCTCGGCGACCGCGAAACGCTCGCCCACCGCGTCGGAGAGATCACGGGCGAGGAAGATGCGCACCGCCTCGTCGGAACCGCCGGGGCTGGTGTAGACGTCGGTCAGGACCCGCCACTCCTCCGCCTTGACGTGCGCCTCCTCGTACAGCTCGCGCTGGGCGGCGGCGAGCGGGTTCTCGCCGGGGACGTCGAGCAGTCCGGCCGGGATCTCCCAGAGCTTCTGGCGCACGGGGTGGCGGTACTGACGCAGCACCAGGACGTGGTCCTCGTCGTCGATCGCCAGGATCGCGACGGAGCCGGGGTGGACCTGGTAGTCGCGGCCCACGACCGTACCGTCGGGCATCACGACGTCGTCCGTGCGGACGCTGGTCTTGTTGCCGGTGAAGGGCGTCACCGTCGCGGTGACCCGCCATTCCTCGGCCCTGTCCTGGATGCCCATCTGCGTCCTCCCGCTCACGTCACGAAAAACCGGGGCACCCGTCCTCTTCGGACGCGTACCCCGGTCAACGGTAATGCCTCGGGACTACTTGCCCGATTCGGCGGCCTGCGCCTGGCGCGCGACGGCGGCCTTCACCAGACCCGCGAAGAGCGGGTGCGGGCGGGTCGGGCGGGAGCGCAGCTCCGGGTGGGCCTGGGTGGCGACGAGGTAGGGGTGGACCTCGCGCGGGTACTCGACGTACTCGACGAGCTTGTTGTCCGGGGAGGTGCCGGAGAAGACCAGTCCGGCCTTCTTCTCCAGCTCCGTGCGGTAGGCGTTGTTCACCTCGTAGCGGTGGCGGTGGCGCTCCTCGACGTACGGCTCGCCGGAGTACGCCTCACGGACGACGGAGCCCTCGGCGAGCTTCGCCGGGTAGAGGCCCAGACGCATGGTGCCGCCCAGGTCGCCCGCGCCCTCGACGTACGCGAGCTGCTCCTCCATCGTGGAGATGACGGGGTGCGAGGTCGCCGCGTCGAACTCGGTGGAGTTGGCGTCCGGGATGCCGGCGACGTTGCGGGCCGCTTCGATCACGATGCACTGGAGGCCCAGGCAGAGGCCGAGCAGCGGCACCTTGTTCTCGCGGGCGTACTGGATGGCGCCCACCTTGCCGTCGACACCGCGCTCGCCGAAGCCGCCGGGGATGCAGATGGCGTCCACGCCCGCGAGGTGGCGGGCGGCGCCGGCCGGGGTCTTGCAGTCGTCGGAGGTGACCCACTCGACCTTGACGCGGGCCTTGTTCGCGAAGCCGCCGGCGCGGATGGCCTCGGTGACCGAGAGGTAGGCGTCGGGGAGGTCGATGTACTTGCCGACCAGGGCGACGGTGACCTCGTGGTCGGGGTTGTGGACGCGGTCCAGCAGGTCGTCCCAGGTGGACCAGTCCACGTCGCGGAAAGGCAGGTCGAGCTTGCGGACGACGTAGGCGTCGAGGCCCTCGGTGTGCAGCACCTTGGGGATGTCGTAGATCGACTTGGCGTCGACGCAGGCGACCACGGCGCTCTCGTCCACGTCGCACATCAGCGAGATCTTGCGCTTGATGGCGGTGGGGACGTCACGGTCGGCGCGGAGCACGATGGCGTCCGGCTGGATGCCGATGTTGCGGAGCGCGGCAACGGAGTGCTGGGTCGGCTTGGTCTTCAGCTCGCCGGAGGGGCCGATGTAGGGCAGCAGCGAGATGTGCACGACGAAGACGTTGTCCCGGCCGACCTCGTGGCGCACCTGGCGGACGGTCTCCAGGAACGGCAGCGACTCGATGTCGCCGACGGTGCCGCCGACCTCGGTGATGACCACGTCGACGTCGCCCGTCGCCATGCGGCGGATGCGGGACTTGATCTCGTTGGTGATGTGCGGGATGACCTGGACGGTGTCGCCGAGGTACTCGCCGCGCCGCTCCTTGGCGATGACCTGGGAGTAGACCTGCCCGGTCGTGACGTTGGCGGAACCGTCGAGGTCGACGTCGAGGAAGCGCTCGTAGTGGCCGATGTCCAGGTCCGTCTCGGCGCCGTCGTTGGTGACGAACACCTCACCGTGCTGGAACGGGTTCATCGTGCCGGGGTCGACGTTGAGGTACGGGTCGAGCTTCTGCATCGTGACCCGGAGACCACGCGCCTTGAGGAGTGCACCCAGGCTGGAGGCAGTCAGACCCTTGCCGAGGGAGGAGGCGACACCCCCGGTGACGAAGATGTGCTTGGTCGTCGTGGATGTGGGCTGCATAGCCAAGAGGGGGCTCCCGTGGTAGCGAAATCTGGGTACGTACCGGCTGCCTAACCGGAGATTCCGGGGGTGCCGTCGCTGCGGTTCGGAGGCCTCGTCGCTCTCGGACACGACCACCGGTCCACGGGCTACCAGCCTAACAGCGACCTGGAGACACTGCTTCCGGTCACGCGCTCCGCACGAACGCCACCAAACCCCCTCACGCGCCCCGAGGCCCACTCTTCGGCCACGACAAGATCCACGGAGTATCGCGCGGATCACATCGGTGCGTCGTATCCTGCTCGGACACTCGCTGACGAGCGGGGACGGTCGGCCCGCGGCATCACCCCCGCCCGCTCCCGCCGGTCCAAGGGCTCATCGGCCTTCTTGAACATTTTCCTTATTCACGCAGCAAGCGCCCCCGAGCGGGGCGACACATGGCCGTTCGACTGGAGACGCACGTGGCCGGGCGCATCGAGGATTACGCACTCATCGGAGACATGCAGACAGCGGCGCTGGTCTGCCGGGACGGCACGGTCGACTGGCTCTGCCTCCCACGCTTCGATTCCCACGCCATCTTCGCGGGACTTCTGGGTACCGAGGAGCACGGCTTCTGGCGCCTGGGTCCGCTGGAGCCCGACGCCGCCGAGGACGGCAGCCGCGGCGAGCCGCCCGCCGCCGACCGCCGGCGTTATCGCGGCGATTCCCTCATCCTGGAGTCGGAGTGGGACACACCACGCGGCACGGTACGCGTGACCGATTTCATGCCGCCCCGTGACGGCGCGCCCCAGCTCATCCGGATCGTGGAGGGCGTCAGCGGCCGCGTGCCGATGCGCTCGTCCTTGCGGATGCGGTTCAGCTACGGCCGGATCACCCCCTGGGTGCACAAGGTCGACAGCCGCACGGTCGCCGTGGCCGGACCGGACTCCGTCTGGCTGGACACGCAGGCGGAGACGTACGGCAAGGACCTGACGACGTACTCCGACTTCACGGTCTCCCCCGGTGACCGCGTCGCCTTCACGATCAGCTGGCAGCCCTCGCACCACCAGCCGCCCGCCCTGCCCGAGCCGGAGGGCTCGCTGGAGGCGACCGAGCGGTTCTGGGAGGAGTGGGTCGCGCAGTGTACGTACCACGGCCCCTACCGGGAGGCCGTGATCCGCTCACTCATCACCCTGAAGGCGCTCACCTACGCGCCCACCGGCGGCATCGTCGCCGCCCCCACCACCTCGCTGCCCGAGGAGATCGGGGGCGTACGGAACTGGGACTACCGCTACACCTGGCTCCGCGACGCCGCGATCACCCTCTCCTCGCTGCTGCGCACCGGCTACCGGGAAGAGGCCCGCGCCTGGCGCGAGTGGCTGCTGCGGGCCGTCGCGGGCGACCCGGAGAACCTGCAGATCATGTACGGCATCGCCGGCGAGCGCGAGCTCGGTGAGGCGGAGCTGGACTGGCTGCCCGGTTACGAGAACTCCGGCCCGGTCCGCGTCGGCAACGGCGCCGCGGACCAGCTCCAGCTCGACGTGTACGGCGAGGTCACCGAGGCGCTGCACCTGGCGCACATGACGGGCCTGGCCCGCAACGACTACGCCATGGGCCTCCAGCTCAAGCTGATCAGCTACCTGGAGCAGCACTGGTACGAGCCGGACGAGGGCATCTGGGAGGTGCGCGGCCCCCGTCGGCACTTCGTGCACTCCAAGGTGATGGCGTGGGTCGCGGTCGACCGGACGATCAAGCTGATCGAGTCCGGCGACGTGGAGGGGCCGCTGGAGCGGTGGCGCGAGCTGCGCGACGACATCCACCGCGACGTCTGCGACCGGGGCTACGACCCCGAGCGCAACACCTTCACCCAGTCCTACGGCTCGAAGGAACTGGACGCCTCGCTGCTGCTGATCCCGCAGATGGGCTTCCTCCCGCCGGACGACAAGCGGGTCATCGGCACGATCGAGGCGATCCAGCGCGAACTGTCGACCGAGGACGGGTTCGTGCTGCGCTACCCGACCTCCGGCGACGACGCGGGCGTGGACGGCCTGGAGGGCGACGAGGGTGCCTTCCTCGCCTGCTCCTTCTGGCTGGCGGACGACCTGGCGATGATCGGCCGGGTCGACGAGGCCCGCCAGCTCTTCGAGAAGCTGCTCTCGCTCCGCAACGACCTGGGACTGCTCGCCGAGGAGTGGGACTCCCGGCTCCAGCGCCAGGTGGGCAACTTCCCGCAGGCGTTCAGCCACATCGGCCTGGTGACCACCGCGCTGACCCTGTTCGGCACCGGCGACGCCGGAGAGGCAGGATAGGGCCATGGATCTTGGACTGAAGGACCGCGTCTACGTCG
>NZ_JBHWZJ010000054.1:0-27772 GCF_042728415.1 Streptomyces sp. NPDC060198
GGCGGGTCCCCCCTCGTGCGGGCGGGACCCGTCCGGCGGCCGGGAGGCTTACGCCTCGTCGTTCACCCAGCTCATGAGCTTGCGGAGCTCACGGCCGGTGGTCTCCAGCAGGTGGTCGCTGTCGGCCTTCTTGTACTCGTTGTACTTGGGCAGACCGTTGTGGTACTCGGCCATCCAGTTCTTGGCGAAGGTGCCGTCCTGGATCTCGGCGAGGACCTTCTTCATCTCGGCCTTGGTGGCGTCCGTGATGATGCGCGGGCCGGTGACGTAGTCGCCCCACTCGGCGGTCTCCGAGATGGACCAGCGCATCTTCTCCAGGCCGCCCTCGTACATGAGGTCCACGATGAGCTTCAGCTCGTGGAGGCACTCGAAGTACGCGATCTCCGGCTGGTAGCCGGCCTCGGTCAGGGTCTCGAAACCGGCCTTGACCAGGGCGGCGGTGCCACCGCAGAGGACGGCCTGCTCACCGAAGAGGTCGGTCTCGGTCTCTTCCTTGAAGGTCGTCTTGATGACGCCGGCGCGGGTGCCGCCGATGCCCTTCGCGTAGGAGAGCGCCAGCTCCAGGCCCTTGCCCGAGGGGTCCTGCTCGACGGCCACGATGCAGGGGACGCCGCGGCCCTCTTCGTACTGGCGGCGGACCAGGTGACCCGGGCCCTTGGGGGCGACCATGCAGACGTCGACGTTGGCCGGCGGCTTGATGAAGTCGAAGCGGATGTTCAGGCCGTGTCCGAAGAACAGCGCGTCGCCGTCCTTGAGGTTGTCCTTGATGGACTCCTCGTAGACCTGGGCCTGGATCGGGTCCGGCACGAGGATCATGATGACGTCGGCCTCGGCCGCGGCCTCGGCCGGGGTCACCACGCGCAGACCCTGCTCCTCGGCCTTGGCCTTGGACTTGGAGCCCTCGTGCAGACCGACGCGGACGTCGACGCCGGAGTCGCGCAGCGACAGCGCGTGGGCGTGGCCCTGGCTGCCGTAGCCGATGACCGCGACCTTGCGGCCCTGGATGATGGACAGGTCTGCGTCGGCGTCGTAGAACAGCTCGGCCACTGGTGTTTCTCCTTGGTGTGCAGGTGTTGCGTCCCACCGTACGGCGGGGGGCGCCGTGTACGTTCTCCGGTCTCGCCATCCGAGCGGCGAGACGGGGGCGGAGGGTCCGGGCTACGCGCCGCGGTCCCTCCGCGGGGTCATGCGGTGCGGTCGAGAGCGCGCAGGGATCGGTCGGTGATCGAGCGCGCGCCGCGCCCTATGGCGATGGTGCCCGACTGGACGAGCTCCTTGATGCCGTACTGCTCCAGCATCTTGAGCATCGCCGTCAGCTTCTCGGCACCTCCGGTCGCCTCGATCGTGACCGCCTCCGGGGAGACGTCGACGGTCTTGGCGCGGAACAGCTGGACGATCTCGACGATCTGCGAGCGGGTTTCGTTGTCCGCACGGACCTTCACCAGGACGAGCTCGCGCTGGATCGCAGCGCCGGGCTCCAGTTCGACGATCTTCAGGACGTTGACCAGCTTGTTGAGCTGCTTGGTCACCTGCTCCAGGGGCAGGTCCTCGACATTGACCACGATGGTGATGCGGGAGATGTCGGGGTGTTCGGTGGTCCCGACGGCGAGCGAGTCGATGTTGAACCCGCGCCGGGAGAAGAGGGCGGTGATCCGGGCGAGGACACCGGGCTTGTTCTCGACGAGAACGGAGAGCGTGTGCTTGGTGGACATGGAGTCGGTCTCTCTGTCTCTCAGTCGTCTTCGTTGTCGCCGAAGTCGGGGCGGACACCGCGGGCGGCCATGACCTCGTCGTTGGAGGTGCCGGCGGCGACCATCGGCCACACCATGGCGTCCTCGTGGACGATGAAGTCGATGACGACCGGGCGGTCGTTGATGGCGTTGGCCTCTTCGATGACCTTGTCCAGGTCTGCGGGGTCCTCGCAGCGGATGGCGTAGCAGCCCATCGCCTCGGAGAGCTTGACGAAGTCAGGCACCCGGGTGCCCCGCTGCGGGACGCCGTCGGTGTCCGCTCCGCCGCTCAGCACGGTGTTGGAGTACCGCTGGTTGTAGAAGAGGGTCTGCCACTGGCGGACCATCCCGAGGACGCCGTTGTTGATGATGGCGACCTTGATCGGGATGTTGTTCAGGGCGCAGGTGGTGAGTTCCTGGTTGGTCATCTGGAAGCAGCCGTCGCCGTCGATGGCCCAGACGGGAGCGTCCGGCCGGCCGACCTTGGCGCCCATCGCGGCCGGGACCGCGTAACCCATCGTCCCGGCGCCGCCGCTGTTGAGCCAGGTGGCGGGCTGCTCGTACTGGATGAAGTGCGAGGCCCACATCTGGTGCTGGCCGACGCCCGCGGCGAAGATCGTTCCCTCGGGGGCGAGTTCACCGATGCGCTGGATGACCTGCTGCGGGGAGAGGCTGCCGTCCTCGGGCATGTCGTAACCGAGGGGGTAGGTCTCGCGCCAGCGGTTGAGGTCCTTCCACCAGGCGCTGTAGTCGCCGGTGTTGCCCTCGGTGTGCTCCGCCTGGACCGCCTGGATCAGATCGGCGATGACCTCGCGGGCGTCGCCCACGATCGGCACGTCGGCGAGGCGGTTCTTGCCGATCTCGGCCGGGTCGATGTCGGCGTGCACGATCTTGGCGTAGGGGGCGAAGCTGTCCAGCTTGCCGGTGACGCGGTCGTCGAAGCGGGCGCCGAGGGCGACGATCAGGTCGGCCTTCTGCAGCGCGGTGACGGCGGTGACCGAACCGTGCATGCCGGGCATGCCCACGTGCAGCGGGTGGCTGTCGGGGAAGGAACCCAGCGCCATCAGGGTGGTGGTGACCGGGGCTCCGGTGAGCTCGGCGAGGACCTTCAGCTCGGCCGTGGCACCGGCCTTCATCACGCCGCCGCCGACGTACAGCACCGGGCGCTTGGCCTGGGTGATGAGACGGGCGGCCTCGCGGATCTGCTTGGCGTGGGGCTTGGTGACCGGGCGGTAGCCCGGGAGGTCCTGGGTGGGCGGCCAGCTGAAGGTGGTCTGCGCCTGGAGAGCGTCCTTGGCGATGTCGACGAGAACGGGGCCCGGACGGCCGCTGGAGGCGATGTGGAAGGCCTCGGCGATGGTGTGCGGGATGTCGTCTGCGTTGGTCACCAGGAAGTTGTGCTTGGTGATCGGCATGGTGATGCCGCAGATGTCGGCTTCCTGGAAGGCGTCCGTGCCGATGGACGCGGTGACGACCTGCCCGGTGATCGCGACGATCGGCACGGAGTCCATGTGCGCGTCGGCGATCGGGGTCACCAGGTTGGTGGCGCCGGGGCCCGAAGTTGCCATGCACACGCCGACCTTGCCAGTGGCGAGGGCGTACCCCGAGGCGGCGTGGCCCGCACCCTGCTCGTGCCGCACCAGGACGTGGCGGACCCGGGTGGAGTCCATCAGCGGGTCGTAGGCGGGGAGAATACAGCCGCCGGGAAGGCCGAATACCGTGTCGGCGCCGACTTCTTCGAGAGAACGGATGAGGGACTGCGCGCCCGTGACGTGCTCAACGATGGCGGACGGCTGTCCGCCGTTACGGGACCGCGACTGGGGGTGGTGGGCCCCGGTGGCCTGCTCGGTCATCGGCATTCTCTTCTCGAGGCTGAGGGTTTTGCGGGGTTTTGGGGAGTGCCAGTGCAACAAAAAACCCCTCGTGCCGTGAGGCAAGCGAGGGGAGCGCGCCGGTGCGGTAAGCGGAGTGTCGTGTGACTCCGCTTCAGCCGACGCGCTTTCCAAGTACGAGAATTCGGGTGCGCATGGCATTGACCCTCTCTCCGGCACGGCGGCCGTGTCAAGCGGGTGGGACGGACGTCTCATCATGTGAGCCGCCCAACCGGGGTGGCGAACCCCCGGCGAGAACCGGCTGAGCTGCCGGTACGCCGGGTACGGGGAAGTGCCCGCGCCGCAGCGCGTGGCGCAGGCGGTACTCGTCCAGCGGCCCCGAGAAGGCCGTCCCCTGGCCGTGGGTGCACCCCATGGCCCGCAGCGCGAGCACCTGCTCCGGGACGTCCACGCCGTCCGCCACCGACTGCATCCCGAGATCGCAGGCGATCCGCAGCAGCCCGCTGGTGATCTTGTGCAGACGGGCCGACTCCACCACACCCTCGACCAGACCCCGGTCGAGTTTGAGTACGTCGATGGGGAGGCGGCGCAGCGCGTTGATGGCGGCGTACCCGCTGCCGAAGCCGTCGAGCGCGATGCGCACACCGAGACGGCGCAGCGCCACGAGACGGCGTTCGAGTTCGTCGAAGGAGATCCGGGGGTCGCTGTCGCCCACTTCGATCATCAGGGCGCCGGAGGGCAGGCCGTGCCGGGTCAGCAGCGCCTCGACCGAGCCGAACGGAAGGGCGTTGTCCAGCAGCCGCCCGGCGGAGAGCCGTACGGACACGGAGACCGGGTACCCGGCCCTGGTGCGCTCGGCGGCCTGCTGGACGGCTTCCTCCAGGAGCCAGCGGCCGAGCTCGGCGGTGCGGTCGCCGTCGTCGGCGGTACGCAGGAACTCGGCGGGGGTGAAGAGGATGCCCTGGGCGGAACGCCAGCGGGCCTGGGCGGCCACCGCGGCGACGGTGCCGGTGGCGAGGTGCACCACGGGCTGGTGGAGCAGGGCGAACTCGCCGTCCCGCAGGGCGGTGCGCAGCCGGACCGCGAGCTCGGAGCGGCGCACCACGTCGGCCTGCATCTGGGGGGCGTACAGCTCGACCCGGTCCTTGCCGGCGGCCTTGGCGCGGTACATCGCGAGGTCGGCGTTGCGCATCAGGTCGTTGGGGGTGATCCCGGGCTCGGTGAAGGCGACACCGATGGAGGCCGCCACCCTCACCTCGCCGGGGCCGATGAGGTAGGGCTGGGAGAGGGTGAGGCGCAGCCGGTCCGCGATCTCATGGACCTGGTACTCCCGGGCGGCCTGGTCGCGGGTACCGTCGCCGAGGATCAGCGCGGCGAACTCGTCGCCGCCGAGGCGGGCGGCGGTGTCCCCGGCCCGGACGGAGTCGGCGAGCCGCTGGGCGGCTTGGACGAGGAGTTCGTCGCCCGCCTGGTGTCCGATGGTGTCGTTGACGGCTTTGAAGCCGTCGAGGTCGATGAAGAGCACGGCGGTGCCGAGGTCGCCCGCGCGCCTTCCGCCGAGTGCCTGGCGCACCCGGGTCGTGAAGAGCGCCCGGTTGGGCAGGTCGGTGAGCGGGTCGTGTTCGGCGTTGTGCTGCAACTGGGCCTGGAGGCGGACGCGTTCCGTGACGTCGCGACTGTTGAGCAGGAGGCCGCCGTGGTGGCGGTTGACGGTGGACTCGACGTTGAGCCAGTCCCCGGCGCCCGACCGGAAGCGGCACTCGATCCGGGTGGTGGGCTCCTCGACGGGGTGGGCGGCGAGGAAGCGCCGCACCTGGTGGACGACTCTGCCGCGGTCGTCGGGGTGGATGATCGAGATGAGTTCGGCTTCGAGCAGGTCTTCCGCCGGGCAGCCGTACACCCCGGCCGCCGCCGGACTGACGTAGCGGAGCTTGCCGTTGGCGTCGGCGATCATGATGACGTCGCTGGAGCCCTGGACCAGGGAGCGGAAGTGGTTCTCCTGCTGGGCGAGTTCCTGGGTGAGGGTGAGGTTGTCCAGCAGCATGATCGCCTGGCGCAGCACGAGGGCCAGCACGACCGCGCAGCCGGTGAAGACCACCACGGCGTCGACCCGGCGGCCTTCGACGACGTTGTAGAGGATGCCGAGGGTGCAGACGGCGGCGGCGAGGTAGGGCGTGAGCGCGGCCAGCGATCCGGCGATCGGGCGGCTGGTGGCGCGCCCCGCCCGGCCGGGGCGTTCGGCGAACTCGGGATGCCCGGCCGTGTGCCGTACGCCCCAGGGCGCGTACGCGAGCAGGAGCGAGCCGGCGAACCAGCCCGCGTCGAGGAGCTGCCCCGAGTGGTAGGTCGAGCGGAGCAGCGGCGAGGTGAACAGGGCGTCGCTGACGACGGTCAGGGCGAGTCCGGCGATGGCGGTGTTGACCGCGGAGCGGTTGGCGTTGTTCTGCCGGAAGTGCAGGGCCAGGACCATCGAGACGAGCACGATGTCGAGCAGCGGATAGGCCAGCGAGAGTGCGGCGCGGGCGACGCTCTCCCCCTCACCGACGACGTCGGTGGTGTGGGCGAGGGCGAGGCTCCAGGAGAGGGTGAGCAGCGATCCGCCGATCAGCCAGCTGTCGAGCACCAGACAGAACCAGCCGGCGCGGTTGACGGGGCGCTTGGCGAGCACCAGGAGTCCGATGATCGCGGGGGGCGCGAAGCAGAGGAAGAAGAAGTCGGCGGCGGAGAGCGGGGGCACGTGTCCGTCGAGGACGACTTCGTACCAGCCCCAGACGGCGTTGCCGCAGGCGGCCATCGCGGAGGAGAACGAGAAGAGCAGCCAGGCGGCCCGGGCGGGCCGGCCTGCCGCGCCCGCGTACAGGAAGCAGGAGACGGAGGCGATGAGGGCCGCCAGGCTGAGGCCGAAGTCGCCCATGAAGAGCGCCAGTCGGGTCGATCCCCAGCCGACGGCGGCTCCGACGGCGTACCCCGCGCAGACGAGGGCGAGCAGGACTTGGGGCAGCACCCTCGCGCGGGCGGACGCGGCCGTCCGGCGGGAGAGCGATGCGTCCAGGGCGCTCACCGGACGGCCCCTGGGTCCGGGGCGGTCCGCCGCACGGCTCCGTGCGGCGCCGGCACACCCCGGCCCACCGGCACGCGGCGCGGCACCGGTCGCGACGGCAGGCGGCTGCCCGGCAGCGCTCCCGTCGAAGACCGCTGCCGCCGGTTCGGCGTCCGTCCGTCCCGCTTTTGGCCGCACATCGCCCACTGCCCCCTCGCGTCCAGCTGCCCGCCCCGCCGCCGTCCTTCCACGGCGCAGCCCCCGCCTCTGGACGATACACCAGACTCGTCACGCAAAGCCATACTTCCTCTACTCTCCGTGACGACCTGGGGTGTTGTGCGTACAGGGCGCGACAACACGGCTCCGGACCGCTGTCAGCCGGTGGTGTGCACGACGTTGAGAACGGGCTCCCCGGCGGCGAATCGGGTCAACTGGCCGGCGATCAGCCGCTTGGCGCGCGGCAGGAACGCGGAGGTGCTGCCACCCACGTGCGGACTGATCAGGACGTGGGGAGCGTGCCAGAGCGGATGACCCGCCGGCAGCGGTTCCGGGTCGGTGACGTCGAGCGCGGCCCGCAGGCGCCCCGACTCCAGTTCGACCAGCAGTGCCTTGGTGTCCACGACGGGGCCCCGGGCGATGTTCACCAGCAGTGCGCCGTCCGGCATCGCGGCGAGGAACGCCGCGTCCACCAGACCACGCGTGGACGGGTTCAGCGGGGTGGAAAGGATCACCACGTCGGCCTGCGGGAGCAGCTCGGGCAGTCGGTCAAGGGCGTGCACCGGCCCGCGCTCGGTGGTACGGGGGGTGCGCGCGACGCGCGCGATCCGCGCGCACTCGAAGGGCGCGAGCCGGTCCTCGACGGCCGCACCGATCGAGCCGTAGCCCACGATGAGCACGGACTTGTCGGCGAGCGCCGGATAGAAGCCGGAGCGCCACTCCTCGGCGTCCTGGCCCCGCACGAAGCCCGGGACGTCCCGGAGCGAGGCCAGTATCAGCGTGAGCGCGAGTTCGGCGGTGGAAGCCTCGTGCACGCCCTTGGCGTTGCAGAGGCGCACACCGGCGGGGAACCCCGCGAGGGCGGGCTCCACGTGGTCGGTGCCGGCCGAAAGGGTCTGCACGACCTGTACCGAGCGCATCAGGGGGATCGGACGGACGGAGGCTTCGGGTCCCTTCATGTACGGCACCACGTAGAAGGCGCACTGCGCCGGGTCGGCCGGGAACTCGGCTCCACCGTCCCAGAAGTGGTAGTCGAGGCCCTCGGGGAGCCCGGTCATCGAGTCGGCGGGGAGGGGAAGCCACACGTCGGCGCGGGTCGTGGAAGTCATGCTCCCGAGGCTATGCGAAGGCGTCCGGGACGCCGCGGCGAGGCGTTCCGGCACCCGCGGACGACGCCTTCGCCCCGAGCCGCGTGACGCGACCTGCTGATCCACTCCCTATCGTGGGACGAGCACGGGGCGGGCCCTGGGCGGTGACACGACCTGGGGAGGGTTCGGGGAGTTGGAGCGCAGGACGATCGGTGGGGCGGCGCTCGCCGTGGGCGCGGTGGGGCTGGGCTGCATGACGATGAGTTGGGGCTACAGCGCGTCACAACGGCTCGGCGAACGCTCGGTGCGTACGGTGCACGCGGCCCTGGACGCGGGGGTCCGGCTGCTCGACACGGCGGACATGTACGGCCCGTTCACCAACGAGCTTCTTGTCGGCCGGGCGTTGAAGGGGCGCCGGGACGACGCCTTCATCTCCACCAAGTGCGGTCTGCTGGTGGGGGATCAGCACATCGTCGCCAACGGTCGCGCCGGGTACGTGCGCAGGGCCTGCGACGCCTCGCTGAGACGGTTGCAGACCGATGTGATCGACCTGTACCAGCTGCACCGCGCCGATCCGGAGGTGCCGGTGGAGGAGACATGGGGCGCGATGGCGGAGCTGGTGACGGCCGGAAAGGTGCGGGCGCTGGGGCTCTGCGCCGTGGGCGCGCTGGTGCCGCGGCGGTCCCGGGCGGGACTGCACGACGCGACGATCCGGCAGCTGGAGCGGGTGCAGCAGGTCTTCCCGGTCAGCGCGGTCGAGGCGGAGCTGTCGGTGTGGTCCCCGGAGGCGCTGGTGTCCCTGCTGCCCTGGTGCACCGCGCGCGGGGTGGGGCTGCTGGCCGCGATGCCGCTGGGCAGCGGTTACCTCACGGGCACCCTGAAGCCGGGGCAGGGCTTCGAACCGGACGACCCCCGGGCCCGGCACCCCCGGTTCACGGCCGAGATGATGGCCGCGAACCAGCCGGTGGTGGCCGGGCTGCGCCGGGTCGCGCAGCGGCACGGGGCGACGCCCGCGCAGGTGGCGCTGGCGTGGGTGCTGCGGCAGGGCCCGCACGTGGTGCCGGTGCCGGGCGCCAAGCGGGAGGAGTGGGCGGTGGAGAACGCCGGGGCCGCCGCACTGGCGCTCACCGACCGCGATCTCGCGGAGATCGCCGCGCTCCCGCCGGCCCTCGGGTCCTGGGACTGACGGCCCCTACCGTCATCGAGGGGCGAGGGGCGAGGGCGACCGCGGAGTGGACGATGTCGCGCCGCGGCGAGGGGGCGACCACGGAGTGGCCGGTCCAGCGCCGCGGCGAGGGCGGCAGCGGTCGGCCGATGCCCCGCCGGGGGCCCGGCCCACCGGGAGGCCGGCGAGGGAGCGACCTGCCTTCTGGCCGCGATGCCCGGATACGGGGCGCCGGTACGGGCACCATGGGCGGGGGCGGTCCGCGGACGGGCGGCCCGGGAGCGGATGAGGGGGCCCGGCGGGCCCGGGGAAGGATCGGTTCTGTGCGCGGTTCGGTGTTCGGATCAGTACGTGTCACCGGGGCACGCGGCCCGGCGGTGGCTCTCCTCGCGGCGGCGGCCCTGGCGCTGACGGCCGGCTGTTCGTCGTCCGCGGACCCGGGAGGACCGGGGACCCCCGGCGCCACCGGCCCCACCGGGGCCGCCTCGCCGTCCGCCTCCCCCTCCCCCACGGTCTCGCTGCCGCCCGCCGAAGGGTCGGCGAAGATCGTCCTTACCCTCACCACCGGCCTGGCCTCCCCCTGGGGGCTCGCGGTGCTGCCGGGTGGCGACCTGCTGGTCTCCTCCCGGGACGAGGGCACGGTGACCCGGGTGGACGCCGAGACCGGGAAGAAGACGCTCCTGGGGTCCGTCCCCGGGGTGTCGCCCGCCGGGGAGGGCGGGCTGCTGGGGCTGGCCGTCTCCGCGACGTACGGTGCCGACCACCAGGTGTACGCGTACTTCACGACCGAGTCCGACAACCGCATCGCCCGGATGGTGTACGACGAACAGCGGCCCGCCGGTGAGCAGTTGGGGGCGCCGGACACGATCCTGCGCGGTATCCCGAAGGGCGCGATCCACAACGGCGGCCGGATCGCGTTCGGTCCGGACCGGATGCTGTACGCGGGCACCGGCGAGACCGGCGACGACGGGCTGGCTCAGGACGAGGACTCGCTGGCGGGCAAGATCCTGCGGATGACCCCGGACGGGGAGCCGGTGCACGGCAATCCGGAGGCGGACTCGGTGGTCTACTCGCCCGGCCACCGCAATGTGCAGGGCCTCGCCTGGGACGGCGAGAAGCGGCTGTGGGCCTCGGAGTTCGGCCAGGACACCTGGGACGAGCTGAACATGATCGAGCCGGGCGGCAACTACGGCTGGCCCGACGTGGAGGGCATCGCGCCGGAGGGTGCGGGCGGCGACTTCATCGACCCGGTCGCCCAGTGGAAGACGGCCGAGGCGTCGCCCAGCGGCATCGCGTACGCGAAGGGCTCGATCTGGATGGCGGGTCTGCGCGGCGAGCGGCTCTGGCGGATTCCGCTGACCGGCTCGGCGAAGGAGCCCCTGGCGAAACCCCAGGCATTCCTGGAAGGGACGTACGGCAGGCTGCGGACGGTGGTCGCGGCGGGCGGCGACAAGCTGTGGGTGGTGACGGGCAACACCGACGGACGCGGCGACCCGAAGCCGGGCGACGACCGCATCCTGCTGGTGGAGGTCGGATAGTGACCGGATCCCCGGATCCGGTCACCACCCGGGAGCCTCAGGCGCTGGGCAGTCCGACGATCAGGTCGAAGAACATGGCGATCGAGAGGACCAGCCCGATCGCGCCGAGCACCACGCCGCCGAGGGCGACGGAGCGGATCCAGGACGGCTGCGGCTTCGCGGACGGCGCCCCGAAGGCGGGCCGCACCAGCACGTAGACGCCGACCAGCAGGGCGAGGATCGCGAAGATGCCGTTCACGAGGGCGGTGGTGTGCCAGGAGTCGCCGTAGATCTCGGCGATCTGCTGGGCGGCACTGCCACCGCTGGAGGTCTTGATCTGGCCGATCAGGGTCTCGCGCTCGGAGGCGACCTTTCCGGTCCAGCCCCCGACCAGGCCGACGACACCGAGGGCGGCCGACACGACGGCACCGGCACCGGCACCGACGCCCCGGGAGGCGTCGTCGTCCCCGTCGTCTTCCAGGTCCTCGTGCAGATCCTCGTCCAGGTCCTCGAAGCCGTCCGGCTCGTCGGACCCGTCGGTCTTGCGCAGGGCGTCCGGCACGGACGGCCCGTTCTTCTCCCCGGTGGCCGGGGAGCCGCCCGGCGCCACCGCGTCGGCGGCGTCGGACGTGGGCGGCTGCTGCTCCTCGCCGGCGTCTTCGGCGGCAGGGACGGTAGAGGTCTTGGCGGTGGAGGTGTTCATGCGCCGCACGCTAGGTGCCCTGTATGAGAACCCTCTTAACGTCACGGCCCGCCGGACGCCGTCACGGCAGGCTCACGCCCGCGCGGCCCGCCATTCCGGGGCGAGGACCGACCAGATCTCGGTGTCGTGACGCTCACCGTGATACGGGTAACTCTCCCGCATCACCCCGTCGCGGGTCATGCCGAGCCGGCGGGCCACGGCGATGGACCGGGCGTTCCCGGAGGAGACGTGCCACTCGATCCGGTGCATGGACCGGACGTCCACGGCCCAGTCGACGAGCAGGTGGACGGCGCGTGTCACCAGTCCGCGTCCGGCGGCGTCCGGCTCCAGCCAGCAGCCCACCTCGCAGTTGCCCTCTTCCGCGTCGAAGATCCGGAACATCACGCCGCCGACGAGAACGCCGTCCAGCCGGATGCCGTACAGCCGTCCGGTGTCGGCAGCCTGCTGGTCCGCGTACCGCTGGAGCAGGGCGCGGGCGGAGGGCAGGTCGGTGGCCCTCGACGCGAACGGGATCCAGGGGTCGAGGGCCGGGCGGGCACGGTCCATGTGGGCCAGGAACTCCTCGGCCTGCCAGACCTCCAGCGGGCAGAGTTCGGCCCCGTCCTCACCCAGACTCACAGCGAACATGCGGCTCCTTCGTCGTCGGTACGCGCAGCGGACATAGTCGCACAAACGTCCACTTCCGAGCCCGGCCCGCGTACACCGGCGTCGGGCACCGCGTAACCGGGCACCGAAGGCCACCGGACCGTCAGCACGACCGACTCCTCCTCCGCGAACCAGGAGTGGTCGACGCCGTGGCCCCAGACCACGTAGTCGCCCTGACGCGACAGCACCACGTCCCGGCCGGGCAGCTCCACCCGGAACCGCCCGCTGACGAGCACCAGCAGCGCCGTACGCTCCTCGCCCCGCACCCACTGGGCCCGCTCGTCGCCGCGCGGGTGGACGCCCCACTTGATCTCGACGTCCTCGCTGTGACGGGGGTCCGCGGCGTCCTTGAAGTGCCCGAGAATCCATCCCCGGTCCAGCGCCGCGTCCGCTCCGGCGTTGCCCACGTACACGTTCTCGCTCATGCGTACGAGGCTAAGGGCTGTCCCCGGGGTGGCTTGCTCACACCCCGATCAGGTGCAGCGACCCCCACAGCGCGACCGTGGAGACGGCGAGCGTGGCGGGGACGGTCAGCAGGCCGAGCCGGGTGAAGTGGCCGAGGTCGGGCGGGGAGTCGTGGGCGTGCAGGATGCGACGCCACAGCAGGGTGGCCAGCGAGCCGACGTACGTGAGGTTCGGTCCGAGGTTGACACCGATCAGCGCGGCGAGCAGCGGTCCGGGGCCGGCCGCCGCGACGACCGGCAGCAGCGCGAGGATCGCGGGGAGGTTGTTGATCAGGTTGGCCAGCACGGCGGCGACGGCCGCGACGGCCAGCAGGGCGGTCAGCGAGGAGCCGTCGGGGAGCACCTTGCCGATGCCGTCGCCGAGCCCGTGGTCCACGACGGCCTTGACCACGACGCCGAGGGCGAGCACGAAGAGGCAGAACGGCACGTTCGCGGAGTGCAGCAGCCGCAACGGTGTGGTCCTGCGCTGCCCCAGCGCGCGTACCCCGAGCACCAGGGCGCCGGCCAGCGCCGCCCAGAGGGGTTCCGCGCCCGCGAAGGAGGTGACGACGAAGCCCAGCAGGGTCAGCACCAGCACCACCAGGGTGAAGACGGGCACCTCGGTGCGTTCGGCCTCCGGGTCCGGCGCGTGGGCGCCGGCCGCCAGGTCCTCGGCGAAGACCCGGCGGAAGACGACGTACTCGACGGCGATGGCGGCCAGCCAGGGCAGTGTCATCAGCGCGGCGAACCGGGTGAAGGAGAGTCCGCTCGCGGTGAAGGCGAGGAGGTTGGTGAGGTTGGAGACGGGCAGCAGCAGCGACGCCGAGTTCGCCAGGTGCGCGCAGGCGTAGACGTACGGGCGCGGGCGGGCGCCCACCCGGGCGGCGGTGGCGAAGACGACGGGGGTCAGGAGTACGACCGTGGCGTCCAGCGAGAGCACGGCGGTGATGACCGAGGCCACCACGAACACCCCGCCGAGCAGCGGTACGGTACGGCCCCCGCAGATCCGGGCGACCAGGTCGCCGGCGGCCGTGAAGAGCCCCTCGTCGGCGCAGAGCTGGGCGAGCACGAGGATCGCGGCGAGGAATCCGACGACCGGCAGCAGGTCTGCGGTCTGCTCGCGCGCCTCGCTGAGCGGTACGGCTCCGATCACCACCACGAGCACGGCGGCGGGCACGGCCAGCACGGCCTCGGGCAGCCCGCGCGGGCGGACGACCGCGAACGCCAGGACCGCGAGGAGGACGGCGACGGAGACGGTCGCGGCGAGCACGGTGTTCAGCGGACCCTCCGGGGCCGACGGGCCCGCCACCGGGGCGGGCACGGGAAACGGGGACAGGAACAGATATAGGGGAAAGGCCGCCGCACGCACGAAGGGGCGGCGCACCCGAAAACGCCGGATGCGTCGCCCCTTCGTACGAACAAAGCCGCGTGCGGGGAGGGGTCAGCCCTCGACGCCGAGCTTCTCCAGGATCAGCTCGCGGACCCGGGCGGCGTCGGCCTGACCGCGGGTGGCCTTCATGACCGCGCCGACGAGCGCGCCCGCCGCCGCGACCTTGCCGGCCCGGATCTTGTCCGCGATGCCCGCGTTGGCGGCGATGGCCTCGTCCACGGCCGTGGACAGCGCGCCCTCGTCCGAGACGACCTTGAGACCGCGCTTGACGACGACGGCGTCCGGGTCGCCCTCGCCCGCGAGGACACCCTCGATGACCTGGCGGGCCAGCTTGTCGTTGAGGTCGCCCGCGGCGACGAGCTCGGTCACCCGGGCGACCTGCGCCGGGGTGATGGGCAGCTCGTCGAGGCCGCGGCCGGTCTCGTTGGCGTTGCGGGCCAGCTCGCCCATCCACCACTTGCGGGCCTGGTCGGACGGGGCGCCCGCCTCGGTGGTGGCGACGATCAGGTCGACGGCACCGGCGTTCAGGATCGACTGCATGTCGAACTCGGAGACACCCCACTCCTCACGGAGCCGGTTGCGGCGCACACGCGGCAGCTCGGGGAGGCCCTTGCGGAGCTCCTCGACCCACTCGCGGGCCGGGGCGACCGGCACCAGGTCCGGCTCCGGGAAGTAGCGGTAGTCCTCGGCGTTGTCCTTGATGCGGCCGGCCGTGGTGGAGCCGTCCTCCTCGTGGAAGTGCCGGGTCTCCTGCACGATCGTGCCGCCGGAGGAGAGCACCGCGGCGTGCCGCTGGATCTCGAACCGGGCGGCCCGCTCGACGGAACGCAGGGAGTTCACGTTCTTCGTCTCGGAGCGGGTGCCGAAGGTCTCGGTGCCGTTCGGGCGCAGCGACAGGTTCACGTCGCAGCGCATCTGGCCCATCTCCATGCGGGCTTCCGAGACGCCGAGCGCCTTGATGAGCTCCCGGAGTTCGGCGACGTACGCCTTGGCCACCTCGGGGGCCCGGGCGCCCGCTCCCTCGATCGGCTTGGTGACGATCTCGATGAGGGGGATGCCGGCGCGGTTGTAGTCGAGCAGCGAGTGCGAGGCGCCGTGGATGCGGCCGGTGGCACCGCCGACGTGCGTCGACTTGCCGGTGTCCTCCTCCATGTGGGCGCGCTCGATCTGCACGCGGAAGATCTCGCCGTCCTCCAGCTGGACGTCCAGATAGCCGTTGAAGGCGATCGGCTCGTCGTACTGGGAGGTCTGGAAGTTCTTCGGCATGTCCGGATAGAAGTAGTTCTTCCGGGCGAAGCGGCACCACTCGGCGATCTCGCAGTTCAGCGCGAGGCCGATCTTGATGGCGGACTCGACGCCGATCTCGTTGACGACGGGGAGTGCGCCGGGCAGACCGAGGCAGACCGGGCAGGTCTGCGAGTTGGCGTCCTGCTTGAGCTCGGTGGAGCAGCCGCAGAACATCTTGGTCTTGGTGCCCAGCTCGACATGGACTTCGAGGCCCATGACGGGGTCGTACGTCGCGAGAGCGTCCTCGTACGACACCAGGTCAATGACAGTCACGGTGAAACTTTCCCTCTCAGCCCAGCAGGACGTCGTCGTCGCCGAGACGCTTCAGTTCGCGGTACAGGATCGCGAGACCGGTGACGATCGCCGCGGCGGAGACGGCCGCGTCGATCAGCCGGAGCACGTCGTTGTCGTTGCGCGCCAGCTTCGCCTGCTTGGCGACGCTGATCGCCCCGAAGGCGGTGGAGCCCAGCGAGACGTACAGACCGGTCTTGGACTTCTTGAAGTTCTTGGCCTTCTTTGCCATGGCACTCACAGCGACGGAGCCTCCTCAAGCAGCGGGTGACCCCACTGTTCCACGAAGGCGGCCTCGACCGCGGCTCCGACCTTGTAGAGCCTGTCGTCCTGCATCGCGGGGGCGATGATCTGGAGACCGACCGGCAGGCCGTCCTCGGGCGCCAGGCCGCAGGGCAGCGACATGGCGGAGTTGCCGGCGAGGTTCGTCGGGATGGTGCACAGGTCCGCGAGGTACATCGCCATCGGGTCGTCGGCGCGCTCGCCGATCGGGAAGGCGGTGGTCGGCGTGGTCGGCGACACGATCACGTCGACCTGCTCGAATGCCTTCTCGAACTCGCGGGTGATGAGGGTGCGGACCTTCTGCGCCGAGCCGTAGTACGCGTCGTAGTAACCGGAGCTCAGGGCGTACGTGCCGAGGATGATGCGGCGCTTGACCTCGTCGCCGAAGCCCGCCTCACGGGTGAGGGCGGTGACCTCCTCGGCGGACTTCGTGCCGTCGTCGCCGACCCGCAGGCCGTAGCGCATGGCGTCGAAGCGGGCCAGGTTCGAGGAGCACTCGGACGGCGCGATCAGGTAGTACGCGGAGAGCGCGAGGTCGAAGGAGGGGCAGTCCAGCTCGACGACGGTGGCGCCGAGCGAACGGAGCAGCTCGACCGACTCGTTGAAGCGCTGGACGACACCGGCCTGGTAGCCCTCGCCCGAGAACTGCTTGACGACGCCGACGCGCAGGCCCGCGACGGAGCCGTTGCGGGCGGCCTCGACGACCGGCGGGACCGGGGCGTCGATGGAGGTGGAGTCCATCGGGTCGTGCCCGGCGATGGCCTCGTGCAGCAGCGCCGCGTCCAGGACCGTACGGGCGCAGGGGCCGCCCTGGTCGAGGGAGGACGAGAAGGCGACCATGCCGTAGCGGGAGACCGAGCCGTAGGTGGGCTTGACACCGACGGTGCCGGTGACGGCGGCGGGCTGACGGATCGAGCCGCCGGTGTCCGTGCCGATGGCGAGCGGCGCCTGGTACGAGGCGAGCGCGGCGGAGGAACCGCCGCCGGAGCCGCCGGGGATGCGGGTGAGGTCCCACGGGTTGCCGGTCGGGCCGTAGGCGCTGTTCTCGGTGGAGGACCCCATGGCGAACTCGTCCATGTTGGTCTTGCCGAGGATGACGACGTCGGCCTCGCGCAGCTTGCGCGTGAGGGTCGCGTCGTACGGCGGGACCCAGCCTTCGAGGATCTTGGAGCCGACGGTGGTCGGCATGTCCTTCGTGGTGAAGATGTCCTTCAGCGCGAGCGGGACGCCGGCCAGCGGGCCGAGCTTCTCGCCGGCCGCCTTCTTCGCGTCGACGGCGCGGGCCTGCGCGAGCGCGCCCTCGCGGTCGATGTGCAGGAAGGCGTGGACCTTCTCGTCGACGGCCTCGATCCGGGCCAGGTGGGCCTCGGTGACCTCGACGGCGGTGAGTTCGCCGGCGGCGATGGCCGACGCGATCTCGGCCGCGGTGAGCTTGATGATGATGCTGTGGTCCGTCATGGCTGTTAGTCCTCCCCCAGGATCTGCGGCACCTTGAAACGCTGCTGCTCCTGGGCGGGAGCGCCGGAGAGCGCCTGCTCGGCGGTGAGCGACGGGCGGACCACGTCGGCCCGCATGACGTTGGTCAGCGGCAGCGGGTGGGAGGTCGGCGGTACGTCTTGGTCGGCGACCTCGGAGACGCGGGCGACCGCGCCGATGATGTCGTCGAGCTGACCGGCGAAGTGATCGAGCTCTTCGCCCTTCAGCTCCAGACGCGCCAGCCGGGCGAGGTGGGCGACCTCCTCGCGCGTGATGCCAGGCATGCAGCGATCCTCAGGGGTTGGGGTGTGTGGCAACGGTGTGTCGCATCGGCCAACAGGATTGGCCAAGTCGGTTTGGCCCAATCTTATGGGGTCGCCCGCACACGCCTCCGCCACCGGGTGCCGGGGCCCCGGGACCGGCGGGGTGCGGCCCCGCCCGTACCCCGCCGTACGCCGCCTCAGGCCGGGGCCGGGCCGGAGTTCACGGCGCGGCCCGACGGGAGCTGCTCGGGTTCCGGTGTCGCCGTCGCTTGTGCCGGTGCCGCCGTCACTTTCGCCGGTGCCGCCGTCACTTACGTCGCCGCAGCCGCAGCCGCCGGCGCCGCCGCTTCGGCTGCGGCTGCGGCCTTCAGCTCGGCCGGGCGCCGCCAGCCGTGTTCGCCGCGCGCCCGCAGCCAGGCCGTCGCCTCCTGAGGCGGCATCGCGGCCGCCACCAGCCAGCCCTGTACGGCGTCGCAGCGCAGGTCCCGCAGCCGCTCCCAGGTCTCGTCGTCCTCGACGCCCTCCGCGACGACCAGCAGTCCGAGCGAGTGGGCGAGGTCGATCGTGCAGCGGACGATCTCCGCGTCCTCCTGGTCGACGGCGAGCCGGGCCACGAACGACCGGTCGATCTTGAGCTCGCTCACCGGCAGCCGGCGCAGGTGGACGAGGGAGGAGTATCCGGTGCCGAAGTCGTCGAGCGACATCTTCACGCCGTGTCCGGTGAGTCCGGCGAGGGTGTCGGCCGCGCGCTGCGGGTCTTCCAGCAGCACGTGCTCCGTTATCTCCAGCTGGAGGGAGCCGGCCGGAACCCCGTGGCGGGCCAGTCGGGCGGCCACACCGCCGGCGAACCCGGGGGTGTGGACGTCCCTCGGGGAGACGTTGACGGCGACGGGCACGTAGAGCCCCTCGGCCCGCCAGCGGGCGACCTGGGCCAGTGCGGTCTCCAGGACGTAATCCGTCAGGTGCGGCATCAGCCCGGACGTCTCCGCGATGGCGATGAACTCGTCCGGGGGGACCCGGCCGCGCTCGGGGTGCACCCACCGCACCAGGGCTTCGAGCCCTGCCACCTGGCCGTCGAAGCGGACCTTGGGCTGGTAGTGCAGCTCGACGTCCCCCGCGTCCAGCGCCCGGCGGAGGTCGCCGAGCAGGCCGAGGCGGTCCGGCGTGTTGCTGTCCCGCTTGGACTCGTACACCTCCACGCCCGTGCGGTCGCGCTTCGCCTGGTACATCGCGACGTCCGCGCGGCGCAGCAGCCCCTCGGCGTCCTGCGCGTGCTCGGGGTGGACGGCGACCCCGGCGCTGGCCTCCAGCACCAGGGTGAGTCCGTCGAGGTCGAGCGGCGAGGAGAGTTCGGCGATCAGGTGCCGGGCGACGCGCTGGGCGCTGGTGGTGGACTCGGTGTACGGGAGCAGCACCGCGAACTCGTCCCCGCCCAGGCGGGCGGCCTCCGCGCCGCGCGGCAGGGCGAGCCGGAGCCGGTCCGCGATCTGGAGGAGCAGCCGGTCGCCGGCCAGGTGACCGAGGGTGTCGTTGACGGCGCGGAAGCGGTCCAGGTCGATGAGGACCAGGGCGGAGCGGTTGCCGAGGGATTCGGCCTCCTCCAGCGCGGACCAGATCCGCTGGAGCAGCCACTGCCGGTTGGGCAGTCCGGTCAGCGGGTCGCGCAGCTGCTCCTCGGCGCGGGCGCGGGCGATCCAGAGCGTGGAGTCGAGCGCGATCAGCGGCACCGCGAAGAGCGGCAGGAGGACGGGCATGGTCACCGCCACGACGCAGATCAGCGGGGCGATGCCGAGCAGCGCGACGGCGACGAGTCCCTGGCGCAGCAGCGTGGTGCGGGCGATGGTCGGCAGTCCGCCGCCCTGGGGGGCGCGGGCGTACCAGAGGAGGGCTCGGGTGACGAGGAGATGGGTGCCGGCGCAGAGCACCACGGCCGGCAGGGTGTCGATGCCCCAGTCGAGTGGCTGCCAGGGGGTTTCGACGCTGGGCGCGACTCCGAAGGCGGCGAGCACGAGGGCCGCGGCTCCGATGCCGAGTATGTCCACGGCACCGTGCAGGAGGCCTTGCTGCCAGCGGTGGCGCCGGGCGACACCGACGAGGACGACGACGATCACGCTGACGAGTCCGGCCGGCACCCAGCCGTACAGCAGCAGGACGGCGAGGGTCAGCGCGGAGCCGGAGCCGGTGCCACCCCACCAGCGGTCCCGGCCGAGGGCGACCAGGTGACCGACGATGACACCGGTCAGGACGGCGAGGGACCAGCCCGCGGTGCCGTCCGGGAAGAGGGCGTCGCCGTCACGAAGGAAGCGACCGAGGCCCGTGACGAGCTGTACGGCGGCGAGCGCCACGAGCAGGGCCCCCCCTTTCGGCGTGAGGCCCGTGAAACCCTGCATCCGCGACACCGGTGCGGCGCTCTCGGTCGGCTTCATTCCGTCCCTCTCACAGCCTGCGGTGACGACGTCACACGGTGGCCCCCGCTCCCATGCCACCACGGCCCGCACCCGCCCCGCAGCCGTGCACGGAGGGCGCAGGTGCCAACAGTAGGACGCCGGGAGCTTCCGGGGCAGCGCTCCGCGCCTTTGGGGCTGTCCCGTGATTCCCGCCCGGTGCGCGGGGACGGTCACGGCACCTCGCCGCACCGCCAGAACACCCTGTATGTCCAGTATGCGAACGGTTCTTCGACCCGCGGCGCGCATATTCAGCGCCGCAAGCCGCTCCCCGGGCGCCGACGGGCGGGTCTCCCCGCGTCCGTATGGTCCGAACGGGTGGTGCCGGACATCGCCCGGGCCTCCCGGACGTCAGGGGGCGGCGGCGGCCAATGCAGTTGCCCGCGTGGGGCGGTGACGGGGTCGGGGACGGCTGGAGCACGGGTCCCCCCGCCTGCCGATCGCTCGTGGCCTTCTGCGTCTGGTCGACGACCCGGCGGCCCGGCTCGACCGCCCGGCGTCGAGGCGGCCCACCCACCGCGGCGAACCCATGGTGAGTCCGCCGGCCCGACCCGCGCCGGGCACCCGGCGAACCCTGCGCGGCCCCTGAACCGGTTGCGCCTCACGTCGCGCCCCTGGTAGCGCCAGGTGGGTGCCGTTCGGCCCGTTGTCGGCCCGCCGGGGCGGCCGGGCCGGCTACGAGGGCTACGGCCGTGCGTCGGACTGTCGGTGGCGTGCGGACCGATTGGCTGTCAGGAGGCATACCCATACGAGGACGTGCAGGGCAGCCAGTGCGATCTGTCCCGTACCGGCGCCGTCACTCACCCTCCATGCGAGCAGTCCCGTACTGATGAAGAGCATCGGCCAGTAGATCCACAGAGCCCACCGTTGGCCCGGCTCGGTCCACTCCGGCGCCCTGTACGAATGGGAACGTCGTGCCATACCCGCCTCCCTCGTCAAGAAGCGTGTTCCCCTGCAGTTCCGTCCCACCCCCACTCTCCTCCGGCCGTTCGTGGGGCCGCCGTACGAGCCGGCCCGGGGTGGGGCAGGCTTGTGGGGCGGAGGACTTCCGGCAGGTGGCCGGAGGGCCTTCCCGGGGCGTGGCGGACGCCGTCCACTTCCCTGGGAACCCTTCCGGCCCGAGGACGAGTACGAGAGCCGGCCCGGCGTCCCCGCCGCACTGGTCAACGATCAAGTCAGGCTGAAGGGTTGTCCCGCGATTCGTGGTGGATCAGTGCGCGGCGTCGGATGCGGTGCATCGCAAGGCGGAGGAGCGTCCGCATACTGGAGAGGTGCCGTAGCTGTCGTCGCGCACCCGCCAGGAATGGCGGGACAACCCTTAGGTGGCCATGAGTCAGAGCGGTTCGCAAGCGGCGGCATTCTTCCGGGACGTCCGTGGAAACAGAGTGGTCTGGCTCGTCCGGGGTGATGGCGGAAGCCCGACTCACCTCTCCGCGGACGGCACGCGAAGTCTTCCCTTCTGGTCGACCTCGCCCCGGGCTCAGAGGGCTGCGAAGATCTGGGGGCGTGGGCTCCGCGTCGATTCCATGCCCTTGGACACCTGGTGCGATCCTGTGCTGCCCGATGCCGCCCGGGACGGCCTCGTGATCGGCATCAACTGGAGTGGGCCGCGTCTGGTCGGCTGGAGCTTCACCCCCGGGGAAGTCCTCAGCCGGCTGGCGGCGGACGGCTGAGGGCTGTCCCCCGGTTGACGGGGTGCCCGGTGTGGTGGTGTGTCAGGCGGAGCAGCCGATGGAGGAGACGTAGCTGTAGCCGTCGGTGCCGATGAGATCGAGGATCTCGCCCCACACGGCGTCGAGCTCGTCACGGTCGTCGTCCATCCAGGCGGTGCCCCGCCCCGCTCACTCGCCCTCGGCCGGCAGTGCCGCCGCGCGCGCCGCCTCGGGGCCCTCGTCGAGCAGGACCGCGAAACCGGCCTCGTCGAGCACGGCCACCTTCAGCTGCATCGCCTTGTCGTACTTGGAGCCGGGGTTGTCGCCGACGACGACGAAGGAGGTCTTCTTCGACACCGAGCCGGTGACCTTGGCGCCCCTGCTCTGCAGCGCGTCCTTGGCGCCGTCCCGGGTGTGCCCGGCGAGGGTGCCGGTGACGACGACGGTGAGCCCCTCCAGCGGGCGGGGGCCCTCGTCCTCGCCGGTGCTCTCGTCCTCCATGCGGACCCCGGCCTCCCGCCACTTGCGCAGGATCTCCCGGTGCCAGTCGACGGCGAACCACTCCTTGACGGAGGCGGCGATGATGTCGCCGACGCCGTCGGCATCCGCCAGTTCCTTCTCGGTCGCGGCGTCGAGGGCCTCGACGGAGCGGAACTGGCGGGCCAGCTCCTGCGCGGCGACCGGGCCGACGTGCCGGATGGAGAGTCCGGTCAGCAGCCGGGCCAGCGGGGCCTGCTTGGCCGCCTCGATGCCCTCCAGCATGGCGAGCGCGTTCTTCTTCGGCTCGCCCTTCTGGTTGGCGAAGACGAGGGCGGTCTTCTCCTCACCGGTCTTCGGGTCGCGTTTGGGCAGTCCGCTGGCAGGGTCGAGGACGTAGGCGCGGATCGGCAGCAGCCGCTCGATGGTCAGTCCGAAGAGGTCGCCCTCGTCGAGCATCGGGGGCTCGGCGGGTTCGAGCGGCTGGGTGAGGGCGGCCGCGGCGACGTAACCGAAGTGGTCGATGTCGAGGCACTTGCGGCCTGCGAGGTAGTAGACGCGTTCGCGCAGCTGGGCCGGGCAGGCGCGGGCGTTGGGGCAGCGGAGGTCGATGTCCCCCTCCTTGGCCGGCTTCAGCGGGCTGCCGCACTCGGGGCATTCGGCGGGCATGACGAACTCGCGCTCGGTGCCGTCGCGCAGGTCCACGACCGGGCCGAGGATCTCCGGGATGACGTCGCCGGCCTTGCGCAGGACGACGGTGTCCCCGATGAGGACGCCCTTGGCCTTGACGACCTCCTGGTTGTGCAGGGTGGCGAACTCGACCTCGGAGCCCGCCACCTTCACGGGCTCGACCTGGGCGTACGGGGTGACGCGGCCGGTGCGGCCGACACCGACGCGGATGTTGACCAGCTTGGTGTTGACCTCCTCCGGGGCGTACTTCCAGGCGATGGCCCAGCGCGGGGCGCGGGCGGTGGAGCCGAGCCGGCCCTGGAGGGGGATCTCGTCGAGCTTGACGACGACCCCGTCGATCTCGTGCTCCACGGAGTGCCGGTTCTCACCGAAGTACCGGATGAACTCGCGTACGCCGTCGAGGGTGTCCACGACCTTGTTGTGCTTGGCGGTGGGCAGGCCCCATTCGCTCAGCAGCTCGTAGGCGTGCGAGAGGCGGTCGATGTCGAAGCCCTCGCGGGCGCCGATGCCGTGGACCACCATGTGCAGCGGGCGGACGGCGGTGACCTTGGGGTCCTTCTGGCGGAGCGAACCCGCCGCCGCGTTGCGCGGGTTGGCGAACGGCTTGTCCTCGGCTTCCACCAGGCGGGCGTTGAGCCCTTCGAAGTCCTCCATGGGAAAGAAGACCTCACCGCGGATCTCGACCAGCGCGGGAATCCGGTCGCCCTTCAGCCGGTGCGGGATCTCGGCGATGGTACGGACGTTGGGGGTGACGTCCTCGCCGGTGACACCGTCGCCGCGGGTGGCGGCACGGGTCAGCCGGCCGTGCTCGTACGTGAGGTTGACGGCGAGGCCGTCCACCTTCAGCTCGCACAGGAAGGAGTGGCCGGTGGAACCGACGTCCTTGGCGACCCGCTCGAACCAGGCGGCCAGCTCCAGGTCGTCGAAGGCGTTGTCCAGGGAGAGCATCCGCTCGCGGTGCTCGACCGAGGTGAACTCGGTGATGTACGGGCCCGCTACCTTCTGCGTCGGTGAGTCCGGGGTGCGCAGCGAGGGGTGGGCCTCCTCCAGCGCCTCCAGTTCGCGCATCAGCAGGTCGAACTCGGCGTCGCTGACGACCGGCTGGTCGCGCACGTAGTACCGGAAGCGGTGGTCCTCGATCTGCTCGGCGACGAGGGCGTGCCGCTCCCGTGCCTCGCTGGGCACCGCCGTGTCCTGCTGGATGTGCTCGTCGCCGGTGCCGGCCATCGTCCCGTCCTCCCGTTGGGGGCTGTCTCTCGAATGGTGCGGGGTGCGCGGCGCGGTGCCCCGGGTCAGGGTCCGTGCCGCGCGTCCCGTCACTCGGGGTTGTCCGCGAGGGACCGCGCCGCCCGGGCACAGTGGGCGAGCGCGGCGCGGGCGTACGCGGGTGAGGCACCCGCGAGGCCGCACGACGGGGTGAGCACGACGGACTCGGCGAGAGTCCCCGGATTCAGCCCCAGCCTGCTCCACAGCTTCCTGACTCCCATGACGCTACCGCCCGGGTCGGACAATCCGGCCGAGGCCGCGTCGGTGCCCGGCACGATGCCGAGGAGCAGCTGGGTGCCGCCCTCCACCGCTTCGCCGATCGCCTCTTCCTCACGCTCGGTGAGCAGCGAGAAGTCGAAGGAGACCGCGGCGGCCCCGGCCCGCCGCAGCAGGGCGAAGGGAACTTCGGGGGCGCAGGAGTGCACGAGCCCCGCGCCGTCCCCGGCGACGGCGAGCAGGTCGCGCAGGGCGCCTTCGACGATCTGGCGGTCCACGGAGCGGTAGGTGCGGTAGCCGCTCGCGGTCCTGACCCGGCCGCCGAGTACGGCGGTCAGGGACGGTTCGTCGAGCTGGAGCACGACGTCGGCGCCGGGAATCCGGCGGCGTACCTCGGCGAGGTGGGCCTTCAGTCCTTCGGCGAGCGATCCGGCGAGGTCGCGGCAGGCGCCGGGGTCGCCGAGGACGGCCTCGCCGTTGCGCCGCTCCAGGGCCGCTGCGAGGGTCCACGGCCCCACGGCCTGGACCTTGAGCACCCCTTCGTACCCCTGGGTGAACTCCTCCAGGGCGTCGAGGTCCTCGCCGAGCCAGGAGCGGGCGCGGCGGGTGTCGCGGCCGGGGCGGTCGCTGATCCGCCAGCCGCTGGGCTCGACGTGCCCGTACATCTCCACGAGGAGTCCGACGGTCCGGCCGATCATGTCCGCGCCGGGGCCCCGGGCGGGGAGTTCCGCCAGGTGGGGAATGCCCTGACCGTCCGCGAAGGACCCGGTGACGGTCTTCGCCGTCTCCCGCGCGTCGCCTCCGGGCATGGACCCGACCCCGGTCGCCGCGCACTCGCTGAACCTGCTCTTCTCGCTCACTCGGGAAGCGTACGGTCCCGGGGCGGCGGCCCCGGCCCCCAGGGCGGTGCCACCGCCCCGGCACTCGCGGGATCAGCGGCCGGGGCGGACCGTCAGGTCGTTGACCTCGGCGTCGCGCGGGAGGTCGATCGCCATGAGGATCGTGGTGGCCACGGACTCGGGGTCGATCCACCGCGCGGCGTCGTACTCCTTGCCCTCCTGCTGGTGGACCTTGGCCTGCATGGGGCTCGCCGTGCGGCCGGGGTAGACGGAGGTGACGCGGACGCCGTTGCCGTGCTCCTCGTGGCGGAGCGAGTCGGCGAGTGCCTTGAGGCCGTGCTTGCTGGCGGCGTACGCGCCCCACTGGGCGGACGCGGAGAGGCCGGCGCCGGAGTTGACGAAGACGACGTGCCCCCGGGCGACGCGCAGCTGCGGCAGCATCAGCCGGGTCAGTTCGGCGGGGGCGACGAGGTTGGCGTTGAGCTGGAAGTGCCAGGCCTTCGGAGTGAGGTCGCCGATGTTCCCCAGCTCGACCACGCCGGCGATGTGCAGCAGCGAGTCGAGGCTCTCGGGCATCGGCTGCTGGCCGAACGCCCAGGAGAGCCGGTCGGGGTTGCCCAGGTCACCGACGAGTGTGCGGGCCCCGGGGTGGAGGGCGGCCAGTTCCTTGGCGCGGCCCGCGTCGCGGGCCAGCAGGACGAGGTCGTCGCCCCGGTCGCGGAGGCGGCGGGCGACGGCTGCTCCGATGCCGGAACCGGCGCCGGTGATGAGGTGGGTAGGCATGGGCTCCATGATCCCACCCGGTCCCGCGCCGGCACCGGCCGGGCGCGCTGGACCGGGTGGGCGGGGATCAGAGCTGACCCGCGGACTCTTCCAGGTAGGCCAGCGCGCCGACACCGTCCTCGGCGAAGAAGACGAGGTCGGTGAGGGGGATCGGCAGGAAGCCCTCCTCCTCCATGCGCAGGAACTGCTGGCGCAGGCCGTCGTAGAAACCGTCGGCGTTCAGCAGGACCACCGGCTTGGTGTGCTTGCCGTGCTTCTTGAGCTCCAGGATCTCGGTGGCCTCGTCGAGCGTTCCGGTACCACCGACCATGATCACGACGGCGTCGGCCTTCTCCAGCAGCAGTGCTTTGCGCTCGGCGAGGTCACGGGCGATGACCATCTCGTCGGCGTTCGCGCGGGCCTTGTCCGCCAGGAAGTCCACGGAGACGCCGACCAGGCGCCCGCCGGTCTCCTGCACACCGTCGGCGACGACCTTCATCAGCCCGCTCTCCGAGCCGCCCCAGACGAGGGTGTGTCCGCCGCGTCCGAGCAGCTCGGCGAATTCCCGGGCGGGGCGGGTGTAGCGGTCGTCGAGGTCGGCGGCGGAGAGGAAGACACAGATGTTCATGCCGACACCGTACGGCGACGCGCTCCCCGGGCCGGAAGCGCCCCGGGGAGCGGGGGCCGTACGGGAAGAAAACCGGCGCCCCGCCCGCTGCACCGGACATGACTTCCGCCGAGGGACACCGCATCACCGTCGAGCCCGGGACCGACCACGTCCGGGTCGTGCGCGACGGCCGGCTGCTGGCCGAAAGCCGACGGCCGCTCGTGCTGCGCGAGAGCGGCTGCCCGGTCCGCTACTACCTGCCGCCCGAGGACGTCCGTACCGAACTGCTGACGCCCTCCGGAACCCGGACGCACTGTCCGTTCAAGGGAGATGCCTCCTACTGGTCGCTGCCCGGGGCGGCCGATCTCGTCTGGGCCTACCCCGACCCGAAGCCCGAAGTGGCCGCGATCAAGGACCACTTCTGCTTCTACGAGACCGAGAATGTCACTGATTGATCATAAATCGACCGAACCAGCAGGCCTTTTGAGCCTGCTTCGGGTCCTGCTGAAAAATCCTCTCCGGCTGCGATGAGTTCTCCGGACGCCGGGGGTCTGCCCTCCCATGGACAGGATTCTCTCGCTGGACGGCACCCCGATCGCCTACTGCGGACAGGGCGACGGGGCGACGGTGGTGCTGGTCGGGGGCGCGCTGAGCACCGCCGCGACCGAGGGCCCGCTGGCCGCGCTGCTCGCGCACCGCTTCACCGTCGTGACGTACGACCGCCGGGGCCGGGGCGGCAGCGGTGCCGGACCGGGCGGTCCGTACACGCGGGACCGGGAGATCGAGGATCTCGCGGCGGTCGTCGGTGCGGCGGACGGGCCGGTGGCGGTGTTCGGCATGTCGTCGGGCGGGGCGCTGGCTCTGGAGGCGCAGGCTGCGGGCGTGCCCATGGAGGTGCTGGCGGTCTTCGAGCCGCCCTACACCCCGGGCGGGGAGGGGCTCTCGTACAAGGCGCGGTGCACGGCGGAGCTGCGGGAACGGCTGGCGGCGGGCGACCGGGGCGGTGCGGTGGAGCTGTTCCTGGCGCGGACGGGCGTGGCGCCGGAGACGGTGGCACGGATGCGCCGGGCGCCGCTGTGGGCGGGGCTGGAGGCGCTGGCCCACACGCTGGAGTACGACGACATCCTGCTCGGGGACGGGACTCCCCCGCTGGAGCGGTTCGCGGCGGTGACCGCCCGGACGCTGATCGTCAGCGGCGGATTCAGCGCGGGCCCGGTGCGGGAGACGGCGATGGCGCTGGCCGAGGCGATCCCCGACGCCCGGCACCGGACGCTCAGCGGCCAGACCAGGGAACTCTCCCCGCAGGTGCTCGCCCCGGTACTTTCGGACTTCTTCACCCGCCGGGGGCTCGTCCCCCAGCCGTGAACCCGCCGCCGGGGGCCCGGTCGCGATTCGCTGCCCGGACGGGTCCCCCGAGGAAGAAGCGGAGCCCCGTGACCGGCCGGGCGGGC
>NZ_JBHWZJ010000055.1:0-27459 GCF_042728415.1 Streptomyces sp. NPDC060198
GAGAAACCCGGCGGGGGCCTCGTTCACTGTGCGGTGAGCGGGCTCGCGCCGCGGCGCTCCGGCCGGGGCGGGGACGACCGGCGCAGAACCGCCGGAGACCCTTTGCCGGAGACCCTTTGCCAGACACCTTCCGCCGAACCGCCGGACCGCCCCGCCTCACCGCACCGGACGCGGGTGACGGCCTCAGCCCAGCGGGCGGGCCTTCGGGAGCGGCTTGCCGTACCACATCTCGATGAGCCGAGCCGCGATGGAGATGCCGTTCGGGGGCAGCACCGCTCCCGACTCGAAGGCCTCCGCCAGTTCGTCGCGGGAGAACCAGCGGGCTTCCTCGATCTCGTCGCCGTCGACATCGATCTTCGACGTGGTCGCCCGTGCCATGAAACCGAGCATCAGGCTGGAGGGGAAGGGCCAGGGCTGGCTGGCGACGTACTCGACGTCACCGATGGTGATCCCGGCCTCCTCCAGCACCTCGCGGGCGACCGACTGCTCTATCGACTCGCCCGGCTCCACGAACCCGGCCAGCGTCGAGAACCGGCCCTCGGGCCAGTGCACCTGACGGCCGAGGAGAGCGCGGTCCTGGTCGTCGATGACCAGCATGATCACGGCGGGGTCGGTACGGGGGTAGTGCTCGGCGCCGCAGGCCTGGCAGCGGCGGATGTGCCCGGCCGCCGCGATCATGGTGCGCTCGCCGCAGCGGGAGCAGAAGCGGTGCAGTCGCTGCCAGTTCTCCAGCGCCACCGCGTGGACCATGAGACCGGCGTCCCGGTCGCTGAGCAGCAGGCCCGCTTCGCGCAGTCCGGCGGGCCGGGCCTGCTGGTCCATCCGTCCGGGCAGGGAGTCCTTCTGGAGGGCGAAGTAGCTGACGCCGTCCCCGTCGGTGCCGAGGAAGTAGCGGTGCGTCTCCGTCATGGGGGCCTCGAAGGCCGGTGTCATGACGATCTCGGTGCCGCCGTCGGCGGTGTCGTCGACCAGCACCTGGCCGCCGGAGACGACGAAGACCTTGGTGGTGGGGTGGCTCCAGGCGACGGCGAGCCACGCCTCGTCCAGACGGTGGTGGGCCGCGCGGTCGATGCCGCTGGGTGCGGTGAGGCCGATGGGACGGGTGATGCGGTCGGTGTCGAAGGTACTCACAGTGCTTGTCTTCCTACTCCCCCGGGGCGGATCGGGTGTTCAGTTGTTTCGACGGAGTGCGGTGGCCAGCTCACCCCAGAGGTGGGCGGTGGTCTCCACGCCCTTGAAAAGGAGGCCGAGCTCGACTTTCTCGTCGGGCGCGTGCCAGCCGTCGGACGGTACGGAGATGCCGAGGAAGAGGACGGGTGCGCCGAGCACGTCCCTCAGGTCGGCGGCGGGGCCGGAGCCCCCCTCGCGGGTGAAGAGGATCTTCTGGCCGAAGGCCCGTCCCATGGCCCGGGCCAGCGCCTGGAGGGCGGGGTGGTCGAGCGGGGTCAGACAGGGGCGGGTCGCGGGCATGAACGTGATCCGGTGGCGGATGCCGGCCGGTACGCGGCTCCCGGCCCACTCCCGTACGAGCTTCTCCACCCGGTCCGGCTCCTGGCCGTCGACCAGCCGGAAGCTGATCTTGACCAGGGCGGAGGAGGGGATGATCGTCTTGCTGCCGGCGCCCTGGTAGCCGCCGCCGATGCCGTTGACCTCGGCGGTGGGGCGGGCCCAGACGCGTTCGAGGGTGGAGTAGCCGTCCTCGCCCGAGGTGGCGGTGGACTTGGCGGTGCGCAGCCAGCTGGCCTCGTCGAAGGGGAGCTCGGCGAAGAGGGCGCGTTCGGTGTCGGTGAGCTCGGCCACACCGTCGTAGAACCCGGGGACGGTGACGCGGCCGCGCTCGTCGTGGAGGCCGGCCACCAGCCGGGCCACCTCGGTCGCGGGGTTGGGGACGGCACCCCCGAACGATCCGGAGTGGATGTCCTGCTCGGGGCCGTAGAGCTCGATCTCGCATTCGGCGAGGCCGCGCATGCCGGTGCAGACGGTCGGGGTGTTCTCGTCCCACATGCCGGTGTCGGAGACGATCACGGCGTCGGCGGAGAGGCGGCCGGCGCGTTCCTCGACCAGGGCGCGGAAGTGCGGGGAACCGGACTCCTCCTCGCCCTCGATCAGGAGCTTGAGGTGGACGGCCGGGGTGGTGCGACCGGTCGCGGCGAGGTGGGCACGGACGCCGAGTGTGTGGAAGAACACCTGGCCCTTGTCGTCCGCGGCGCCCCGTCCGTACATCCGGCCGTCCCTGACGACCGGTTCGAACGGGTCGGTGTGCCAGCCGTCCTCGCGCGTGGCCGGCTGCACGTCGTGGTGACCGTAGACCAGGACGACGGGGGCCTCGGGATCGTCGGAGGGCCACTCGGCGAAGACGGCCGGGGCGCCGGGCGTCTCCCAGACCTCCGCGACCGGAAATCCCGTGTCCCTGAGCTTGTCGGACAGCCATGCGGCGCTGCGTCGTACGTCCCCGGCGTGCTCCGGCTGGGCGGAGACGGAGGGGATGCGGAGCCATGCGGCGAGGTCTTCGAGGAAGGACTCGCGGTGCTGCTCGATGTACGGCTGGACGGCGCTGTCCGGGGTGTCGCTCATGTCATTGAGCCTAACGGGCTCGCGCGGGTGGCTCGTCCAGCAGCAGTCGCTCCAGCTCCGGGCGGCCGGGCAGTGAGCGGGGCCGGACGGTCTCCCCGGTGCGTACGTAGAGGAAGGTCGCTGTGACGGATTCGATCGGCAGGTCGTGGAGTTCGGCCCAGGCAAGCCGGTAGACGGCGAGCTGGAGCGGGTCGGCGGTGCGGTGGCGGCTGGTCTTCCAGTCGACGATCTCGTAGCCGCCGTCTTCCGCGCGGTACACGGCGTCGATCCGGCCCCGGACGATCCGGCCCGCGAGCGAGATCTGGAAGGGGGTCTCGACCCGGTACGGGGTGCGGCGGGCGTACTCGGTCCGTTCGAACGCCTCCTTCAGCTCGGCGAGCTCGCGCTCGTCCGCGATGTCGATGTCGTCGTGGTCGGCGCCGCCGGGGAGCTCGTCGGGGCCGAGCATCGGCAGCGGGAGCTCCTCGTAGCGGGACTCGACCCAGGCGTGGAACCGGGTGCCCCGGCGGGCGGCCGGCTGCGGAGGGCGGGGCATCGGGCGGGCCAGCTCGCGGGCGAAGGCGTCGGGGTCCTCGGCGAGGAGGAGCAGCTGGGTGGCGGAGAGCGAGGCGGGTACGACGACGTCCCGGACGGTGGCGCGGGCGCGGCGCAGCTCGCCCGCGAGGGCGTCGAGGTCGCGGTCCCAGGAGGCGATGGTGCGGCTCTCCTCGGGGGTCGGCTCGCCGGGGTGCCGGGCGGCGGGAATGTACGGGAGCGGGCCGGCGGGGGCGGGGGCTCCCGCGGCAGGCCCGGCGGCCGAGGTGGCGGGCCCGGCGGCCGAGGTGGCGGGCCCGGGAGCGCCTCCGTCGGCCTGCGGGGCCGGGGTTTCCTCGGGCCGCTCGGTGGCGAGGGAGTCCCAGTCGTCCCAGTCCGCCTCGTCGTACGGGTCCGGGGGCGGGTCCCCGTCCTCGTCGCCTCGGGCGGGGGCCGGTTCCGGCTCGGCGTACGGGAGCGCCTCCGCGCCCGCCCAGGCGTCCAGGTGCGCGAGGACCGTGTCGCGGGCGGCGCGGCGGCGGGCGGTCGCGGCGGCGTCCAGGGGCAGCGGCCAGGCGATGTCGGCGTCCTGGGCGGCGAGCGCCGGGTTCTCCTCGTCGGCCTCCGGCTCGTCCGCCCAGGCCTCGATCTCGCCGTGTCCGGCGACGCAGTGCTCGTACAGCGCGTCCAGGAACGCCGACGGGCCCCGGGTCTTCTTCTGCGAGGGGCCCCACCAGTGGCCGGATCCGAGCAGCAGGGAGCGGGGGCGGGTGAAGGTGACGTAGCCGAGGCGGAGTTCCTCGGTGTGCTGGTGCTCCTTCATCTCCTGCTGGTACGCCTTGAGCGCCTTCGCGTCGTAGGTGTCCAGCGCCGGGAGCGTGGCCGAGTCGCCGCGCAGGGCGTGCGGGAGCACCTTCGCCTGGGAGGTCCAGGACTCGCGGGCGCGGCTGCTGGGGAACTGGCCGGTGACCAGGCCGGGCACGGCGACCACGTCCCACTCCAGTCCCTTGGACTTGTGGGCGGTGAGCACCTTGACGGTGTTCTCGCCGCCGGGCAGGGCGTTGTCGAGCCCCTTCTCGTACTGGGCGGCGGTGCGCAGGAAGCCGAGGAACGCGAGGAGGGTGGCCTCGCCGTCGAGGGAGGCGAAACCGGCCGCGACGTCGAGGAAGTTGGCGAGGGTCTCGCGGCGGCGGGCTGCGAGCGCGTGCGGAGAGGCGGACAGCTCGACTTCGAGTCCGGTGGTGGCGAGGACCCGGTGCAGTACGTCCATCAGCGGGTCGGCCAGCGAGCGGCGCAGGTCGCGCAGTTCGGCGGCGAGGCGGGCGAACCGGACCCGGGCCTCGGCGGAGAACGGCAGACCGTCGTCCTCGTCGCCGCCCCGGTCGAGGAAGGTGTCCAGGGCGTCGGCGAGCGAGACGACCTCGGCCGGGTCGGTGCCCTCCACGGCTTCGGCGAGCCGCAGGTCGGCGTCGCCGTCTCCGTCGCCCGAGGAAACCCGGTGGACGAGGAGGCGGGCCCGGCGGCCGAGGAGCGCGAGGTCGCGGGGGCCGATGCGCCAGCGCGGGCCGGTGAGCAGCCGGACGAGCGAGGCGTTGGCCCCCGGGTCCTGGAGGACCTCGCAGACGGCGACCAGGTCGGCCACCTCGGGCAGGTGGAGCAGACCGGACAGGCCGACGACCTCGACGGGGACGTCACGGGTCACCAGGGCGGCCTGGATCTGCGGAAAGTCGGAGGCGGTGCGGCAGAGCACGGCGATCTCGGCGGGCTGGGTGCCGGTCCGTACCAGGTGGGCGAGGGAGTCGGCGAGCCAGTCGATCTCCTCGGCGTGGGTGCGGAGCAGGGCGCAGCGGACGGTGCCGTCGTGCTCGGCCCCGGGGGCGGCGCGCAGCGCCTCGACCCCCTCGTGCCGGGCGCGCAGCGGTTCGGCGAGGTCGTTGGCGAGCTGGAGGAGGCGTCCGCCACTGCGGCGGTTCTCGCTGAGGCTGTGGCGGGCGGCGGGGGTGCCGTCGGCGTGCGGGAAGTGCTGGGGGAAGTCGTCGAGGTTGGCGACGGAGGCTCCGCGCCAGCCGTAGATGGCCTGGCAGGGGTCGCCGACGGCCGTGACGGCGTGGCCGGTACGGCCGGCCGGTCCGTGGCCGAAGAGGGCCGACAGCAGCAGCCGCTGGGCGACGGAGGTGTCCTGGTACTCGTCCAGGAGCACGACCCGGAACTCGTCGCGCAGCAGCGCGCCGACCTCGGGCCGGGTGAGGGCCAGCTCGGCGGAGAGGGCGATCTGGTCGCCGAAGTCGACGAGGTCCCGGCCGCGTTTGGCCTGCCGGTACCGCTCGGTGAGGGTGAGCAGTTCGCCCCGGGCCCGGGCGGTGGCGGGGAGTTTGCGCAGCTGTTCGTTGGAGAGCTTGACGCCTTCGAGCGTGCGGAGGAGTCCGGTGTCGTACCCGGCGAGGGCGTCCGGCTCGACCAGGTGCTCGGCCAGCTCTGCGTCGAGTGCGAGGAGGTCGCCGACCAGGGTGGGGAAGGAGTGGGTGAGCTCCGGGTAGGGGCCCGGGGCGTCGCGCAGCACGCGGGCGGCGAGCTGGTAGCGGGTGGCGTCGGCGAGCAGCCGGGTGGTGGGTTCGAGCCCTATCCGCAGCCCGTGGTCGGTGAGCAGCCGGCCGGCGAAGGCGTGGTACGTGGAGATGCTCGGCTCTCCGGGCGGGTTGTCCGGGTCGATGGCGTCCGGGTCGGTGACCCCGGCGGCCACCAGGGCCTTGCGGACGCGTTCGGCGAGTTCCCCTGCGGCCTTGTTGGTGAAGGTGAGGCCGAGGACCTGCTCGGGGGCGACCTGGCCGGTGCCGACCAGCCAGACCACGCGGGCGGCCATCACGGTCGTCTTGCCGGAGCCGGCTCCGGCCACGATCACCTGCGGGGCGGGCGGCGCGGTGATGCAGGCCGTCTGCTCCGGGGTGAAGGGGATGCCCAGCAGCTCCTTGAGCTGCTCGGGATCGGTGAGACGTGAGGACACCCAAGAACGGTAACCGGCCCCGCCGACATCGTGCCCCGGACCATGGCCACCGCCCCTCGGGCCGTAGGGCCCGGGCGCACGGCCGTGAGCGGGCGCACGGCCATGAGCCTCGTCACTCCACCACGTGCTTCCCCTCGGGCTGGGCGCTGCACGAGGCGCGGAAGGTGCAGTGGCCGCAGTGCGTGCCGGTCGTCGGGGTGAAGCGCTCGTCGAGCACCCGTCCGGCGGCGGTGGCGAGCAGGTCGGAGACCCACTCCCCGGCGAGCGGTTGCTGGGCCTGCACCTGGGGCGAGGTCTCGCCGCCTTCGCGTACGGGGGCGGGGCGGCGCAGCTGGACGAGTTCGGCGCCGCCGGGTTCGGGGCGCCGGCCGCCGAAGACCTCGTCCACGGCGCCTTCGCGAACGGCCAGCTGGTAGACGGCGAGCTGGGGGTGGCGGGCCACCTCGTCCTTGGTGGGTGCCTGCTTGCCGGTCTTGAAGTCGACGACGTACGCCCGGTCCTCGGCGTCGCGTTCGACGCGGTCCATGGAGCCCCGGATGCGGACGGCGTACTCCCCCGCTTCGAGCGTCACGTCGAATCCGTGCTCCCCGGCGACGGGGGTGCGGCCGGCGCGGTCCATGACGTGCCAGTGGAGGAAGCGTTCGAGGGCGGCGCGGGCCTGGCCCTTCTCCTGGTCGGACTTCCACGGGGCGTCGAAGGCCAGGCCGTTCCAGACCGTGTCGAGCCGTTCCATGAGGACGTCCAGGTCGGCGGGGGTACGGCCGGAGGCCACCTCGTCGGCGAGTACGTGGACGACGTTGCCGAAGCCCTGCGCGGCGGTGGCGGGGGCGTCGGCCTTGACCTCGCGGCCGAGGAACCACTGGAGCGCGCAGGTGTGGGCGAGCTGGTCGAGGGCGCTGCCCGACAGCACGACGGGCTGGTCCCGGTCGCGGAGCGGGACGGCGGAACGGGTCGGCTCGTCCACGCCCCACCAGCGGTGCGGGTGGGCGGCGGGCACCAGCGGGCGGTCCTCGTCGTCGGTGAGCGCGGCGAGCCGGGCGAGGCGCCGGGCGGCGGCCTCCCGCAGGGCGTCGGAGGCGGCGGGGTCCACGGTGGTGGCGCGCAGTTCGGCGACGAGCGCGGCGACGGCGAGCGGCCTGCGGGGCCGGCCCGTGACGTCGCGGGGTTCGACGCCCAGTTCGGCCAGGAACCGGGACGGCTGGTCGCCGTCGTCGGCCGGTGCCTTGACGGCGGTGACGATCAGGCGTTCGCGGGCACGGGTCGCGGCGACGTAGAAGAGCCGGCGTTCCTCGGTGAGGAGCGCGCCCGGAGAGAGGGGTTCGGCGAGTCCGTCGCGGCCGATCCGGTCGGCCTCCAGCAGGGAGCCCCGGCGGCGCAGGTCGGGCCAGAGCCCTTCTTGAACTCCGGCGACCACGACGAGCCGCCACTCCAGCCCCTTGGAGCGGTGGGCGGTCATCAGCCGGACGGCGTCGGGCCGGGCGACCCGGCGCGACAGGGTGTCGGCGGCGATGTCCTGGGCGTCCACCTCTTCCAGGAAGTTGAGCGCACCGCGCCCGCCGGTGCGCTCCTCGGCGCGCGCCGCCGTCTCGAAGAGGGCGCACACGGCGTCCAGGTCCCGGTCGGCGTTGCGCCCGCCCGCGCCGCCGCGCAGCGCGGCGCGCTCCAGGCGGCCGGGCCAGGGAGTGCCGTTCCAGAGGGTCCAGAGCGCCTCCTCCGCGGTGCCCCCTTCCTGGAGGAGGGTCCGGGCCCGGACGAGCAGGGTGCCGAGGCGCTGGGCGCCCCGGGCGTGGACGGGGTCGTGGGTGGCGAGGCGTTCGGGTTCGGCGAGGGCCAGCGCGAGCAGTACCCCCGACGGCGGCGGTACACGGTTGCCGGCGGCCCGCTCGTCGTCGCGCAGGGCCCGGCCGAGGCGGCGCAGATCGGCGGCGTCCATGGCGCCGAGCGGGGAGGTGAGCAGGGTGAGGGCGGTCTCCTCGTCCAGGACGCCCGAGACACCCGAGGACAAGGCCGCCGGGCGACCGGCCGTACCGGCCCCGGCGGCGTCCGGCCCCGCACCGTCGGCGGACGGCTGCCGCAAGGCGTCCTCCGCCACCACGCGCAGAGCGGTCAGCAGCGGGGCGACGGCGGGTTCGTGGCGGAGCGGCAGGTCGTCGCCGTCGACCTCGAGCGGTACCCCGGCCGAGGTGAGCGCCCGGCGCACGGAGGGCATCGAGCGCCCGCCGGCACGCACCAGTACGGCCATCTCGTTCCAGGGCACGCCGTCCTCCAGATGGGCACGGCGCAGCAGGTCGGCGATGTTGTCGAGTTCGGTGGAGGCGGTCGGGTAGGTGTACACCTCCACCTGGCCGCCCTCCCGTGCGGCGGAGAGTTCGCGGTGGGCGCGCACCTTCTCGGCGGGCAGCCGGGTCAGCGGCATCCGGCGGGTGAGCAGCCGGGTCGCGGCGAGCAGGCCGGCGCCGGAGCGCCGCGATGTGGTGAGGACGCCCACCGGCGCGGGCGCCCCGTCCGCGCGCGGGAAGGTGTCGGGGAAGTCGAGGATGCCGTTCACGTCGGCGCCCCGGAAGGCGTAGATGGACTGGTCCGGGTCACCGAACGCGATCAGCGTCCGGCCGCCGCCCAGCGCCGCCGCCCGGGACCCGGCGCTCGCCCCGGTACGGCCTCCGGCGTGCGTGCCCGCGCCCGGACCGGTGCCGGTCCCACCCGGCGTACGCCCTGGGCGGTTGCCGGCCAGCGCGCGCAGCAGCCGCACCTGGGCCGGGTCGGTGTCCTGGTACTCGTCGACGTACACGGCGTCGTACTCCCCCGCCAGCCGCTCCGCGACCTCGGGGCGCTCGGCGAGCAGGACGGCGCGGTGGACCAGCTCCGCGTAGTCGAGGACACCCTGCGCGTCGAGGACGTCGAGGTACTCCGCGAGGAACTGGGCCGCCGCACCCCAGTCCGGGCGGCCGGTCCTGCGGGCGAAGTCGGCCAGGGCGTCCGCGCCGAGTCCCAGCTCACGGCTGCGGGCCAGAACGGCACGCACCTCGTCGGCGAAACCGCGGGTGGTCAGGCAGGCGCGCAGTTCGTCGGGCCAGCGGACGTGGGCGAGGCCGGACTTCTCCAGGTCGAGCTGGCCCGCGAGCAGCTCGCGGACGGTGACGTCCTGTTCGGGTCCGGAGAGCAGGCGCAACGGGTCGGCGAACAGGTCGGCGTCCTGATGGGCGCGGACCAGGGCGTAGCAGTACGAGTGGAAGGTGGTGGCCTGCGGTCCGCGCGCCGCACCGAGCCGGGCCGCCATCCGGTCGCGCAGTTCCACGGCGGCCTTGCGGCTGAAGGTGAGGACGAGGATGCGGGCCGGTTCCGTACCGGCGGCCACGCGCGCGGCCACGGACTCCACGAGCGTCGTGGTCTTGCCCGTGCCGGGCCCGGCGAGCACCAGCAACGGCCCGCCGGGGTGGTCAACCACCGCGCGCTGCGCCGCGTCCAGCACAGGGGGCTCCACGGACCCGGGGGGCGTGCGCACCAGCCGGTACGCGCCCGGCGCCCGCCGTCGCGTTTCGCGGGGCGGGCTCTGCCGGGTGGTGGAGGAGGAGCTCAAGGGTTCGCCGGTCCTGTCGGTGGTGCGCTGCCTGATGGTGCACCGCCCGTCGCACCGGCCGTCGCACCGGGCGGTGGACGGTCACGGACCGGGACGGCGGGTCGGTTCGGTTAGCTCGTAGCGGTTGGCGGCGGTACGGGTCGCTCGTAGCGGTTCGGGTCGCTCGTAGCGGTTGGCGGGCGGTTCGGTTCGGGCCGCTCGTAGCGGTTCGGCGGGCGGTTCAAAGAGAGGGAGAGGTACGGAGGGGTGCGCGGATGAACACGGTGCGGCGAGGGCTTCGGGCCGCGTCGGGCTTCGACGCTACGCCAGTGAGGGCGCGGGCGGACGCGGGTCGGCTGCGTCACTCGTCACGTGTCCGGTGCGCCCCGGCCGACCGGGGGCGTTCCCGGTCCTGCCGGTCCCGTCCGGCGACGCGCGGGATACGGGACCGGCGGAGTGCGGCTGCCGGGCCCCGATGGCCGAAGCTGTCAGGTGTGAGCTTCCTCGCCCCTGTCCGGCCCGGCACTCCCGCCGGGTCCGCCGGTCCTGCCGTCCCACCGTGCGCGCCGCATGTCGATCCGCGGCAGATGCCCGTCCGCGGACCGGGCGGCGTCGCGCAGCGGCGTGCCCTCGTCGCGGTAGCGCGCCAGGGCGCGCAGTTCGTGCCCGGGCAGGAGCGTGCCGTCCGACCGCACGACGCGCCACCAGGGCACCGCCGAGCCGTAGAGCGCCATCACCCGGCCGACCTGGCGCGGTCCGCCGTCGCCCAGCCACTCGGCGACGTCGCCGTAGGTCATGACGTGGCCGGGCGGAACCAGGTCGGCGACGTCGAGGACCCGCTCGGCGTACTCCGGAAGCTCGGCGTGGGCCTGCGCGGCAGGCGCACCGGCGGTGTCGTCGCCCGCCGACGGGCGGCGGGCGGTGCCGTCGTCCGCCGACGGGCGGCGGGCGGTGCCGTCGTCCGCGCCGTCGCGGGGCGTCCGATGTCTCATCCGACCCATCTTGCCGTACGCCACCGACACCGGGGTGCCCGTCCGGACATCCCCGCCGGCCTCGGCGGGGAGCGCGCGCACCCCACGGACCGCGAGCGCGCTCGCGGGCAAAGGAGCGAATCCTTCCCCTCGCGCGCGCGGGCAATGCACCCTGATGGCTCCGCCTGTCCTTGCGCCGTGCCACCATCGTGCGGGCGGTGACCGGTGATACGAGAACACGAAGATCGACCAGATGCGACGAAGGAGCAGGGCGTGCAGCCATCCAGGGCGGCGGACGCCTCCGATGCCGACTCGCAGCCAGGCGGTTCCGGCTCCACGCCGGAACCCACCGGTGACCCCACCCGTACCGCAGAAGCCGGAGACACCGCAGAGACCGGGAACGACGGTGGCGCCACCGCCGGCCGCGACGGCATCGGCGAGGCGTCCGGCAAGACGTCCGGCGGACCCGCCGGCGCCCCGCGCCTGACCGGTTCGACCCGTGCGGGCACCGGCGACGGGCCCACCGGGCGCGTCTCCGGCGACGAACCGCTGCTCGCGGCCCGGGTGCACCGCCCGTCCGACCTGATGCGCCTGCTCGTCGGCGTGCTCGCCATCGCGGTGCTGCTGGCCGTCGCCGCGTTCGCGCAGGGCACCACGACGGGCCTGGAGGACGACATCTCCCGGGGCACCGAGCAGGCGCCCGATCTCCTGATCAAGGTCGCCGGGCTGGTGTCGAGCATCGCCGTCCTGCTCGTCCCGGTCGCCTTCGCCATCGAACGTCTGATCAAACGCGACGGGCTGCGCATCGCGGACGGGGTGCTCGCCGCCGTGCTCGCGCACGGGGTGACGCTCGCCACCGATCTCTGGGTCTCCCGGTCCGCCCCCGGTTCGATCCAGGACGCGCTGACCCAGCAGCAACCCGGTCACGCGCTGACCGACCCGGTACACGGCTACCTCGCGCCCGTCATCGCCTACATGACGGCGGTGGGCATGGCCCGGCGTCCGCGCTGGCGGGTCGTGCTCTGGGTGGTGCTGCTGCTCGACGCGTTCGCCATGCTGGTCGGCGGGTACACCACCCCGTTCTCGATCGTCCTCACCGTGCTGATCGGCTGGACCGTCGCGTACGGGACGCTGTACGGGGTCGGTTCCCCGAACGTCCGGCCCACCGGCCAGCATCTGATGGCCGGGCTGCGGCACGTCGGTTTCCGGCCGGTCGCCGCGCTGCGCGCCGACGAGGCACCCGAGAACCCGGACCAGAACGACCGGGGGCGCCGCTATCTGGTCACCTTGGAGGACGGCCCGCCGCTCGACGTGACGGTCGTGGACCGGGAACAGCAGGCCCAGGGGTTCTTCTACCGGGCCTGGCGACGGCTCACCCTGCGCAGCATCACCCAGCGGCGTTCCATCCAGTCGCTGCGCCAGGCCCTGGAACAGGAGGCGCTGCTCGCGTACGCGGCCATCGCGGCGGGGGCGAACGCGCCGAAGCTGATCGCCACCTCCGAGCTGGGCCCGGACGCCGTGATGCTGGTGTACGAGCACATCGGCGGGCGGTCGCTGGACTCGCTGGAGGACGGGGAGATCACCGACGACCTGGTACGCGGCGCCTGGGAGCAGGTGCGGTCGCTCCAGTCGCGGCGGATCGCGCACCGCAGGCTCGCGGGGGACGCGATCCTGGTGGGCACCTCGGGCGAGGTGTACGTCACCGACCTGCGCGGAGGCGAGATCGCGGCCGGGGACCTGATCCTGCGGATGGACGTGGCCCAGTTGCTGACCACGCTCGGCTTGCGGGTGGGGGCGGAGCGGTCGGTGGCCGGGGCGCTCGCCGTACTGGGCCCGGACGCGGTGGCCGGGTGTCTGCCGCTGCTCCAGCCGATCGCGCTGACCCGTTCCACCCGGGCGACCCTGCGCAGGCTCGCCCGCGAGCGGGCGCAGCGGGAGCGCGACGCGGCGCTGGAGGCCTCGGACGCGGCGCGCCGGGACCGGGCGGAGTCCGCGTCCTCCACGGTGGCCTCGCCCGCCGACCGGAAGACGGAGCGCAAGTCGCAGCGTACGGAGAAGCAGGCCGAGAAGCGGGCCCTGGACGAGGCACGGGAGGAGGCCCGCGAGGAAGACCTGCTCACCCAGATCCGCCGTGAGGTCCTGCTGATCCGCCCGCAGGCCCCGGTCGAACCGGTCCGGCTGGAGCGCATCAAGCCGCGCACCCTGCTGAGCTTCATCGCCGGGTCCATCGCCGCGTACTTCGTGATCTCGCAGATCACCCAGGCCGACTTCGGCACGGTCGTGGAGGAGGCCGAGTGGGGCTGGGTGGCGGCGGCGCTGGGCTTCTCGGCGCTGAGTTACGTGGCCGCGGCGATGAGCCTGCTGGGCTTCGTGCCCGAGCGGGTGCCGTTCCGGCGCACGGTGCTGGCGCAGGTGGCCGGGTCGTTCGTGAAGATCGTCGCTCCGGCGGCGGTCGGCGGGGTGGCGCTGAACACCCGTTTCCTCCAGCGGCAGGGGGTGCGGCCGGGTCTGGCGGTGGCGAGCGTGGGGGCCTCGCAGTTGTTCGGGCTGGGCTGTCACATCCTGCTGCTGGCCCTGTTCGGCTATCTGACGGGTACGGAGAAGACGCCGGACTCGCTGACCCCGTCCCGTACGGTCATCGCCGGGCTGCTCACGGTCGCGGTGCTGGTGCTGGTGGTGACGGCGATCCCGTTCCTGCGGAAGTTCGTGGTGACGCGGGTGCGGTCGCTGTTCGCCGGGGTCGTGCCGCGCATGCTGGACGTGGTGCAGCGCCCGCAGAAGCTGGCCACCGGTATCGGCGGCATGCTGCTGCTGACGGTGCTGTTCGTGCTCTGCCTGGACGCGTCGATCCGGGCGTTCAGCGGGCCGGACGTGCCGCAGCTGTCGTACGCGAGCGTCGCGGTGGTCTTCCTCGCGGGCAACGCTCTGGGGTCGGCGGCGCCCACCCCGGGCGGTATGGGCGCGGTGGAAGGTGCGCTGACGATCGGCCTCATCGCGGTCGGGCTGCCCAGTGAGGTCGCCGCTCCCGCGGTGCTGCTGTTCCGCGTGATGACCCTGTGGCTGCCGGTGCTGCCCGGCTGGATCTGCTTCACCCAGCTGACGCGCAAGGGCCAGTTGTAGCGGTAAGCGCACGGTCCCGGCCCGCAAGCAAGCAAGCAAGCAAGCAAGCAAGCAAGGGCCGGTGGCGACCGTACGCGTACGGTTCCGTGCATGACGATGGCCAGGGGCTTCCACGAGGTTTCCGGTGCGGACATTCCCGGGGTGGTCCAGGAGGCCGCCCGCCGGGGCGTTCCCGTGTTCACGCTCTCCACCGGCGGGCGTACCGACAAGGGGGCGTTCTTCGAGGCGGTGCGGGAGACGCTTCCCTTGGACCCACCGCTCGGAACCTTCCGCGAGGTGTGGGAGGCCCTCTCGGATTCGGTCTGGGGCGGACTTCATGCGTTGAAAACCCCCCGCGTGGTCATCGTCTGGCGCGACGCCCGGCCCGTCGCGGAGGCGCAAGGCGATTTCCGGATGGCGCTGGACGTCCTCCGGGACACGGTCGCGACCCTCGCCGAAGCCCGGTACACCGGCGGAAGGCCTACTCAGGTGTCGGTCTGCGTCGCCCCGGCCCCGAACGGTGGAGAAGAAGCGCCGGCGGAGGGTCGAGCGGACGGGCCGCCTGGGCGGTGAAGGGTCTTGCCACCGACGCCTCACACCACCGATGCCCGGCGAGGATCGGTGGGAATGATCCCGGCGTCGTCGAAGAGTCGCTCCAACGCCTCATGACCCTCGCGTCTGCGGAACTCGATTTCGGCGGCCGTCACGGGCAGGGTCCACAGGATGCGGGCGTGCCCTCCGGGCAGCGGACAGTGTTCGAGACCGGGCCCGTGGAGATAGGGCAGGCTGATCAACAGGTGGTCGCAGGCCGAGCCCGGCACCCATGGTTCACCGATCGGCATGCTGTGCTCCAGATCGAGCCGATGCCCTCCGCAGTGGTAGAAGGCGATCATGGCCATGAGGTCCACGAACCGTTGATCGCGTACGGGGGCGGTCATGACGAACTCAGGCCCCTGGCCGTCCTCCTCCGTCACGGCCCAGCACCCCGCGGTCACATAGGCCCAGCCGGCGCCGCGCGGACCGGGGCCCACGACGAGAACCCTCAGGCCGGGCACGGCCTCACGCCGTTCTGGCCCGAGGTCGCAGGTGACGGGTTCCACTGGATGCCCGTCGAAGAACGCTCGGACATGTGCCTCGACGGCCTCTGCGGCCGACCACCTCGCATCACTCACCGCGTGATCATGCCAGTCCTCGACCAACCGGCCCGACCGTGCAACCAGCGTGATGACTCGTGGGCACCGGCCGCCATCACGCGACACCCGAGCATGCGCGCCCGTCCCGAGGCGACCGCCGGCCGCCGCCGGGCTCCCGGCGGCGGACACGGCTCAACTACCGTGGCCGCACACATGTCGTGCCGGGGCCGCACCGTCCCGGCACCGGGGAGGACGACGACACCATGCACATGCACCCACGCGCTCGCCGCGTCACGGCTCTGGCAGGGGCGGCGCTGCTCACCGCGGTCGCGCTGGCGGGCTGCGACGGCTCCGCGGATCCGGCGGCCCCGGGCGGAGCCGACAAGGCCGGTGAGACCGCCGGGAGTCCGGCCGCGAGCGCCACCGCCGCGCCCACCGGGCTGCCGGCCGCGCTCACCTCGCAGAAGGCCGACTGGAGGAAGTGCGGGGCCCCCGAGGGCGGCAGCGCCCCGGACAGCCACTGGCGGTGCGCCACCGTGCAGGTGCCGCTGGACTACCGGAAGCCGGACGGGGAGACCATCGGCATCGCCCTGATCAAGCGTCAGGCGACCGACCGGGGCGAACGGATCGGGTCGCTGCTCTTCAACTTCGGCGGCCCGGGCGGCTCCGGGGTGAGCATCCTGCCCCAGGCGGCGACCGAGTACTCCACCCTCAACTCCCGTTACGACCTGGTGGGTTTCGACCCGCGCGGGGTCGCGAGCAGTGAAGGGGTGAGCTGCCGGAGCGACGGCGAGACCGAATCGGCCCTGAAGCGCGTCGACATGACACCGGACACCCCGGCGGAGAAGGCGGCCTTCCTGAAGGACGGCGCTGACATGGGTGCCGGCTGCGAGAAGGGTTCCGGAAAGGTCCTGCCGTTCCTGACGACCACCAACACCGCCCGCGACATGGACCTGATCCGCCAGGTGCTCGGCGACAGGAAGCTGTACTACTTCGGCATGTCCTACGGCACGGAGCTCGGCGGCACGTACGCCCACCTCTTCCCGGGGAACGTCGGCCGGGTGGTGCTGGACGCGGTCGTGGACCCCACGGCGGACGCCGTCGGGCACGCCCGGAACCAGGCGACCGGCTTCCAGCGGGCGCTGGAGAACTACCTCGCGTCCCGGGGCGAAGACCCGGAGGCCGGAACCGCGCGCATCGCCCGGCTGCTCGCGAAGCTGGACAAGAGCCCTCTGCCGACCGACTCCGGACGCATGCTCAGCGAATCCCTCGCCATCACCGGCATCGTGACTCCGCTCTACTCGGAGAGCAACTGGCCGGCGCTGACGCAGGCGCTCGACGAGGCGGAGAACAACGGCACCGGCACCACCCTGCTCGCGCTGGCCGATTCGTACAACGGCCGGGACGAGAACGGGCACTACGACCCCCAGGCGCAGTCCCAGCGGGCCATCTCCTGCGCGGACAGCTCCCAGCGGCCGACCGCCGACGAGGCCGAGGCGCTGCTGCCGGAGTTCCGGAAGCTCTCGCCGGTGTTCGGCCCGTTCCTCGCCTGGGACACCGCCGGCTGGTGCGCGAACTGGCCGGTGGCCGGGGAGCACGACACCCCGGAGGCGAGCGCCCCCGGCGCGGCGCCGATCCTCGTGATCGGGACGACCGGCGACCCGGCGACCCCGTACGAGGGAGCCCGGCGGATGGCGACGGAGCTCGGCAAGGGGGTCGGCGTACTGCTCACCAACAAGGGCGAGGGGCACGGCTCCTACGGCAACGGCACCTGCGTGACCGCGAAGACGGACTCCTACTTCCTGGACGGGAAGGTCCCGGCGGACGGCTCGACCTGCTCGTCCTGAAGCGGTACGGCTCGACCTGACGCTGACGGCTCGACCTGCTCGTCCTGAAGCGGTACGGCTCGACCTGACGCGGACGGCTCGACCTGCTCGTCCTGAAGCGGTACGGCTCGACCTGACGCTGACGGCTCGGCCTGCTCGTCCTGAAGCGGTACGGCTCGTCCTGACGCTGACGGCTCGGCCTGCTCGTCCTGACGCGGTACGGCACGGGCACGCGAAAGAGGGGCCGCGCCACGGTGATCGCGGCGCGGCCCCTCTTCGAGAACGGCGCTTAGTAGACCGGCTTCGACGGCTCGATCTGGTTGACCCAGCCGATGACGCCGCCGCCCACGTGCACCGCGTCGGCGAAGCCCGCCGACTTGAGGACCGCGAGGACCTCGGCGCTGCGGACACCGGTCTTGCAGTGCAGGACGATCCGCTTGTCCTGCGGCAGGCCCTGGAGGGCGTTGCCCATCAGGAACTCGTTCTTCGGGATCAGCTTGGCGCCCGGGATCGAGACGATCTCGTACTCGCCCGGCTCGCGGACGTCGATGATCTCGATCTTCTCGTCGGCGTCGATCCACTCCTTGAGCTGCTTGGGAGTGATCGTGGAACCGAGTGCCGCCTCCTGCGCCTCCTCGGACACGACGCCGCAGAAGGCCTCGTAGTCGATGAGCTCGGTGACGGTCGGGTTCTCGCCGCAGACCGCGCAGTCGGGGTCCTTGCGGACCTTGACCTGGCGGTACTGCATCTCCAGCGCGTCGTAGATCATCAGCCGGCCGACGAGCGGGTCGCCGACACCGGCGAGCAGCTTGATGGCCTCGGTGACCTGGATGGAGCCGATGGACGCGCAGAGCACGCCCAGCACCCCGCCCTCGGCGCAGGAGGGAACCATGCCCGGCGGGGGCGGCTCCGGGTAGAGGCAGCGGTAGCAGGGGCCGTGCTCGGACCAGAAGACGGACGCCTGTCCGTCGAACCGGTAGATGGAGCCCCAGACGTACGGCTTGTTCAGCAGTACGGCCGCGTCGTTGACGAGATAGCGGGTGGCGAAGTTGTCCGTGCCGTCCACGATCAGGTCGTACTGGGCGAAGATCTCCAGCACGTTCTCGGCTTCGAGCCGCTCCTCGTGCAGGACCACGTTCACGTACGGGTTGATGCCCAGCACGGAGTCCTTGGCCGACTCGGCCTTGGAACGGCCGATGTCGGCCTGGCTGTGGATGATCTGGCGCTGCAGGTTCGACTCGTCGACCTCGTCGAACTCCACGATGCCGAGCGTGCCGACACCGGCGGCGGCAAGGTACATCAGGGCGGGCGAGCCGAGACCGCCCGCGCCCACACAGAGCACCTTCGCGTTCTTCAGCCGCTTCTGTCCGTCCATCCCGACGTCCGGGATGATCAGGTGGCGGGAGTACCTGCGGACCTCATCGACGGTGAGCTCGGCAGCCGGCTCGACCAAGGGTGGCAGCGACACAGGAACCTCAACAATGCAGGTGGTCGGTTTCTACGTACTTCAGTTACGTACGGTTGTTCTCCCGGTAACACTGCCACGCCCTCGCTCATTCCGAGATACCCGGTCCGATCCGCGAGACGATTTCGTCCCAGTAACCGGGCAGTGCCGCGAATGGATCGGTTTGTCGGTTGCGGCCGTCCCGGTCGGTGAAGAAGATCGTGCCGGCGCCCTGCCAGCGCGCGATGCGCATGGCCTCGTCCAGGTGGGTGCGGGGGACGCCGTGGACGAAGTGCGCGAACCGCTCGGGCGGATACTCGGCGGTCCACTGGGCCACCTGTGACCAGCGGTAGTCCGGCCAGGACCCCCGGAAGGTGACGAGCTGGTCGGCGGCCTCGGCATAGCCGGGGTACGGATGGGTGCCGAGCCCCAGCACGATCCGTCCGCCGTCGCCGTCCGGTCCGCCTCGGACGGCTTCGCTCTGCGCGACGAGTTCGCGCAGGGTGGCGGTGAGCCGGCGGACCGCCGGGAGGCCGGCCCGCTCGGTGGGACAACGGCCGAGGTAGAAGCCGCCGACCCGGTACCAGTCCAAAAACCGCTGGGCGTCGACGACCAGATCACCGAACGGCCTCGCCCCGTGCACCAGATCGAGGTGCCCGAGCAGCCGGCCGCCCGGGCCGGCCGCGCCGGGAGCGCATCCCTGCTGGGCGCGCTCCCGGGCGTTGTGCAGCTTCCCGGCGGCTTCCAGGCAGTGCGGGTCGGGCCGAGTGCCCGGCCCGTCCGCGATGTTGAGCACCGCCCAGTGCAACGGCGTGCCGGGGCGGGTGAGCTCCGCCCACTCGGTGGGAGCGAGCAGCGGATGAGCGTATCCAGGCACACCGAACCCCATCTGCTCGTCCCCGCTCGTCCGGCGGGCCGTTCCCGTGCCGGTCAGATGCGGCACGCCGCCTCCATCCAGATATCGGCCAGGGACTCCTCCAGGTTGATCCGGGGGCGCCAGCCCAGTCGGTCGCGGGCGGTACGCACGTCGGCCTGCTGCCAGGCACCGCAGCCGTCCGGGTAGGGCGACGGAGTGGCCGCGAGGTGCTCCATGACCGACTCCGCGGAGGTGCGCTGGGCGCCGATCGGGAGGCGGCCGGGCGGCACCTCCAACTCGTGCAGCACACCGGCGAAACCGGAGACCCGGGCGAGGACGGCCGCGGCGTCGCGCAGCCGGACGGCCCTGCCGGTACCGATGTTGACGACGCCCTGGGCGGCGGAGAGGGAGGCCGCGTGCACCGCCCGCGCCACGTCGCGTACGTCCACGAAGTCGCGCTGCACCCCGAGGCCGCTGAGCTTGAGCTCGCCGTCACCGGACTGCATCGCGCGGCGCATCGCCTCGGCGAGCCTGCCGAGCGGGGAACCGGCCGGGGTGCCGGGGCCGACCGGCGAGAAGACCCGCAGCACGACCGCGTCGAGCCCGGAGCCGAGGACGAGTTCGGTCGCGGCGAGTTTGCTGACGCCGTACGGACCGCCGGGGCGCGGTACGGCGTCCTCGGCGGTGGAGGATCCGGGCTGCGAGGGCCCGTACTCCGAAGCGCAGCCGACCTGGACGAGCCGTGCCCCGCAGCCGCTGCGGCGCAGCGCCTCGCAGACGGTGGCGACCGCGACCGTGTTGTGCCGGGTCAGCTCGCGGGCCTGCCCCCGGGTGGCCCCGGCGCAGTTGACGACGACCCCGGGGTGGACGGCGTCCAGGAAGCGGGTGAGCGCCCCGGGGCTGCCGCCCGCGAGGTCGAACCGTACGTCGGCGTCGTCGCCCCGGCCGAGGGCCGTGAGGTGGACGGCCGGGTCGGCCAGCAGGCGGTCCGCGACGAAGCGGCCGAGGAATCCGTTGGCGCCGAGCAGCAGAACCCTCATCGTGCACTCCCAGGGTGCCGACGGCGGGTGGCCGGTGCGGCGGGTCGGCGGGTCATGTCCGGTTACTCCTTGATGGGGATGGCGTGAGCGGTGTGGCGGACCCGCGACGTCGGCTCGCGGGTCGATGAGCGGTACGAGGTGGTGCGGTCGTCGGCCGGACCGGGCACGTTCGGCGGTGCCCGTCGCGGCCGAGCGGGGCCGGTGCGCGGGGTCGGGGGCGCGGGAACCGCTGCGCGTCGGGTCGGTTCGGGTCAGTGCCGGTGGTGGGCGGAGGCGCGGGAGAGCGCGACGGCTGCGTGCGCGAGCAGCCCGAGCGCCGCGGCGCCGCAGGCGAGGGCGGGTACGGCGCCGGTACCGCCCGCGGCGACGAGTACGTCGACGGGCCGGGCCAGCAGGTCGAGGGCGGGCAGCCGGCCGCCCAGCACGAGGAGGGGGGCCGCCGCCTCGACCGCGCAGGCGGCGGCGAGCGCGGTGACGGCGGGGGCGGGCAGGCCGTGCGCGGTCTCCAGCCGGGCGAGGAAGAACAGCACTCCGAGGGCGTAGGCCGAGAGCGGTACGCCGTGGCCGCCGTACCCCAGGTCGGCGAGGAGCATGAGCGGCAGGAGAGCGGCGAGGAAGAGCGCGACGCTCGTCAGCAACACCGGTCTCACCCCTGCTCCGAACTCCTCCAGCGCCCGGCTGCCGCCGAGTTTGCGGCGGGCGCGCACGGCGAAGAGGTGCGCGCACCAGGCGGCGGGGACCACGGCGAGGGAGAGGCCGAGGAGCGGAGCCGGGGTGCTGGGCCAGTGGCCGTCCGGACCGCCGCTGAGGACCTGGTCGAGCAGTTCCTCGCCGTACACCGCGTAGCCGAGGAGCCAGCAGGTGTAGAGGGCGGTCCGGCCGGAGCCCGCCGGGGCGCGCAGCGGACCGGTGGCCAGGGCGGACCGGAGCGCGAGGAAGACCAGCAGAGCGCCGGCGGCCGTCAGCGCATTCCGTGCGCCGGTGCCGAACACCCCCTCCGTCACCCGGAGCGCCCCGACGGTGGCGAGGCAGGCGGCCCCGGGCAGCAGGGCGTGCAGGGTCCAGGCGGCACGGTGGTCAAGATCGGCTGCGGTCCGCCGGTCGGACGGCAGCCCGACCGGGCCGGTGGCGGGCCGGGGTACCCGGGCGTAGAGCTCCTCGGCCAGCGAGAAGACGTCCCGGTGGCGGTAGCGGGCGGCGGCCCGGTCGGTGATTCCGTGCGCCTCCAGTCCGGCGGCGATCTCCAGCGGGTCGACGGCACGTGCGCAGAGCTCGCGGTGGTGCCGCAGCAGGGCGCGCACGGGGTCGGCGGGCGCCCGGCCGGCGGCGGGGAGGGGAGCGGGTGCCGGGACGGGAGGGACGAGGACGGGCCCGGCTGTCGCGACGCCGGTGGCTCCGGCACGTTCCGCCACGGTGCCTTCCGCCACGGTGCCCTCCGCTCCGGCGCGTTCCGCCGCCATGCCCTCCGCTCCGGCGTCTTCCGCCGCGGCGTTCTCCGCCTCCGCGCGTTCCGGTCCCGCGGGCTCCGCCGGGGCGCGTCCGGCAGGAGCGTCTGCCACGGAGCCGACGGCCCGGGCCGGGGGCTCGGCGGCGGGCGACGGAGTGTTCGGCACGTCCAGGGCTTCGGGCGCGCGGCCCATGAGGGTTCCTCCGTACGGTTCGTTGCCCGGGGCGGACAGGTGGTCGCGGGGGTCACGCATCGCCGTCCCCCGCTCCGGCCGCCGCGGCGGCGCCGACCTTCTCGGGTGCGGGTACGACGGCCCAGGCCGGGGTCCGTCCGGCGGGCCTCCGCTCCGCCGGGTCCGTGCGGGGCCGGCCGGTGCGTACGTACTCCTCGGGTGGGACGGCGAAGGGGCGGGGTGCCGAGGCGTCCGGTGCTCCACCGGTCCGCGGGGTCCCGGCCTCCGGCCGGACGGCGGCCGGGGCGGTGCCCCTCGGGCTCGGCGGGTGGCCCGCGGTCAGCTCCCTGTAGAGCGAGCGGAAGGCCGCGAGGTTCTGCTCCACGGTGAAGAGTTCGAGGGCGCGCGCCCGCGCCGCCTCGCCCAGGCGCGCACGGCGCTCCGGGTCGCGCAGCAGCGCGAGGCAAGCCTCGGCGAGCGCCGGGGTGTCGCGCGGCGGGACCACCAGTCCGGTGCCGCCGATGACTTCGACCACCGCGCCCACGTCCGTCGAGACGGTGGCACGGCCGCAGAACATCGCCTCCACCAGGCTGATCGGGAAGCCCTCGACGACGCTGGACAGGACCACCACCCCGCCCGCCGCGTACGCTCCGGCGAGGTCGTCCGCCCCGGCCCCGCCGATCTCCTCGAAGGAGACCGGGCTCTCCACGGCCCCCGGTTCCTCCGTGCCGCGCGCGTCCCCGCCCCCGTCTCCGTCCCCATGTCGCTCCGCGGTGGTCCCGGGGAAGAGCTCTTCGGCCAGGACTCGGCAGTGCGCGAGGTACGCGGCGCCCTCGGCGCCTTCGACGGGGGCACCGAGGATCCGCAGCCGTGCACCGGGTTCGGCCCGGTGCACCTCGGCGAAGGCGTTCAGCAGGGTGACGAGGTCCTTGGCGGGCTCGACCCTGCCCACCCACACCAGGGTGTCCGGGCCGGCGCTGTCGCCCCCGCCCACCTGCGCGAAGCGCCCCGTCTCCATGCCCGGATACACCGTGCGCAGCTTCGCGGTGTCCGCGCCGCAGCGTTGCTGCCAGCGGCGTACGTGGCTGTTGCCCGGGGTGACGACGGTGGCCTGGCAGTAGACCTCGGCGGCCAGGAGGGCATGGAAGTTGGCGAGCAGGGCGCGTACCGGCGCACCGAACGGCGCGTCGGTGGCGGAGAGGTAGTGCGTCCGCAGCGGCAGGCCGTGCTCGGTGACCAGGAGGGGAACACCGAAGAAGCGTTTGGCCAGCAGTCCGGGGAGGGCCGCGGTACCGCCGGAGGCCGCATGGCAGAGGTCCACTCCGCCGAGGGACTCGGTGGTGTACCAGTCGAGCGAGAACGGCAGCAGCAGGCGGGCGAGTTCGGCGGCGAAGGCCAGGTGGTCGGTGACGGTCGCGCGCTGGACGGTACGGCCGGTACCCCGGGCGCGGCAGGCGGATTCCAGTACGCGCAGGGCGGATTCGGAGCGGAGCGCGGTGGGCAGTCCGCCGTGCTCCCGGGCCAGTTCGGCGAGTCCGTAGAGCCCTTCACCGAAGGGTACGGACGGGTCGGCGGCCGTCCGCCCGGCCCCCGCGCCGCCCCGGGGGTGTGTCGGACCGTCCGCGCCCGAGGCGCTGACCGCCGTGGCGAGCGCCGTCAGATGCGCCGTGAAGCGCCGGCGCTCGCGGCGGCCGTAGGCGCCCCCGCTGCCGGTGACGAAGCGGGTGAGGCAGCCGCCCGGTTCGTCCTGCGGCACGCTCCCGTCCGTGGTCCGCCGCGGCGCGGTGTGCGGCGCGCTCCAGAGCGGCGCGGTCCGTACCCGCCCGACCTGCGGCGGCAGACTCACCCACCCGAGCTTCTCCTGGTGGGCGGAGCGGCTCAGCGCGTAGAGGTCGAACTCGTGCTGGGGAAGACCACGTACCAAGCGGTCGCACCACAGTCTGGACTCACCGTCCGCATACGGATAACCACCGTCGGTGAGCAGGCCGATACGCACGAGTACACCCCCGATCTCCCATGTGGGCGGCCACCGTTGGCCGGTGACCAGCGTCGGGACGACGTTAAGCGGATACGCCGGTGGCGCGACGGACGGTTGTCCGTCACGCCACCAGAAGGGGTGAACCGGCGTAACTTTCCCGGTCCCCACGCGTTTCGCCGCGAAACGCCCCTCGGGTCACGCCCCGTCAGACCGCCGCGAGCTCCCCGCGCGCCGCCCGCCGGGCCGCCGCCACCCCCGGATCGAGGGCGGGCACGGCCGCGAGGAGTCGCCGGGTGTACGGGTCGCGCGGAGAGCCGTACACCTCGTCGACGGCACCCTGTTCGACGATCCGGCCGTGGTGCATCACCGCGACCCGGTCGCTGACCTGCCGGACCACGGCGAGGTCGTGGGCGATGAAGACGAGGCCGATGCCGAGTTCCCGCTGGAGTTCCGCGAGGAGCGCGACGACCTGGGCCTGGGTCGTGACGTCGAGCGCGGAGACGGGCTCGTCGCAGACGATGATCCGGGGTTCGGCGGCGAGGGCGCGGGCGATGCCGACCCGCTGGCGCTGCCCCCCGCTGAACTCGTGCGGGTAGCTGTCGTACCGGGCCGCGTCCAGCCCGACGCGGTCCAGGAGTTCGCCGGCCCGGCGCCGGATGCGGGTTTCGTCGCGCTCACCGGCCGCGCGCAGCGGGTCGGCGACGGACTCGCCCACGGACCGCCTCGGGTTGAGGGAGGCGACCGGGTCCTGGAAGATCATCTGGAGTTCGCGCCGGTGCGGGCGCAGCTCCCTCGCGGACAGCGCGCCGATCTCCGTACCCCCGTATCGGAGCCGGCCGGCGGTCGGGTCGAGCAGCCGCACCAGCATGCGGCCGAGGGTGGTCTTGCCGCTTCCGCTCTCGCCGACGATGCCGAGCGTCTCGCCGGCCCGGAGGGTGAGCGACACGTCGTCCACGGCCGTGACCCGGTCGCGCCCCCGCCCGAACTCGCACCGCAGCCCCACCGCTTCGAGCAGCGGCTCGCCCTCCCCTGCCCGCCCGGACCCGACGGCCCCGGACCCGACGGCCCCGGACCCGACGGCCCCGGACACGGCACCTCCGGCCGTCGCGGCTTCCGGCCCGGGGGTGCGCCCCTCGCGCGGCGCGTCGACGCGGGGGACGGCGGAGAGCAGGGCGCGGGTGTACGCGTGCCGGGGGTTGCCCAGCACCTCGGCGACCGGGCCGCGTTCGACGGCCCGGCCGTCCTTCATGACCAGGATGTCGTCCACGCTCTCGGCGGCGACCCCGACGTCGTGGGTGACCAGCAGCAGTCCCATGCCCCTCTCGCGGCGCAGCTCGTGCAGCAGGTCGAGGACCTGCGCCTGCACGGTGACGTCGAGCGCGGTGGTGGGTTCGTCGGCGACGAGCAGGTCCGGTTCGCAGACCAGCGCCATCGCGATGAGGACCCGCTGCCGCATCCCGCCGGAGAACTCGTGCGGCCGGGAGCGCGAACGGCGCACCGGGTCGGGGATGCCGACCCGGCCGAGTACCTCCACCGCGCGGGCCCGGGCGATCCGCCGGGACACCCGGTGGTGCACCCGGTACACCTCGGCGATCTGGTCGCCGACGGCGTAGTAGGGGTCGAGCGAGGAGAGCGGGTCCTGGAACACCATGGCGGCCTTCGCGCCGCGCAGCGCCCGCAGTCCGGCCTCGTCGGCGGCATGCACGTCCACCCCGGCCACGGTGACCGAGCCGCCCACGACCGCCCCGGTCCCCCGGTGCAGTCCGAGCAGGGCGTAGGCGGAGGCGCTCTTGCCGGAGCCGGACTCCCCCACGACGCCGAGGGCGGCGCCCTTCTCCAGGGTGAAAGAGAGGTCGTCGACGGCGCGCACGCCGCCGAAGTCGATGGTGAGACCGGATACCTCGACCAAGCTCATGACAGCACCACCCGACGGTCGGCCGCCGCGTGGAGGATGTCCGCGACGACATTGGCGAGGACGACGAAGAATCCGGTGACGAGCACCAGTCCGACGACGACGGGGAGATCGACGGTCCGCACGGCGTCGACGAGTTCCCGGCCGATGCCGGGGATGTTGAAGAGCGATTCGGTGAGTACCGAGCCGCCGAACATCATGCCGATGTCGACCGCGCCGAGCGCGATCAGGGGTGCGAGCGCACCGCGCAGCGCGTGTCGGACGACGATCCGGCGCTCGCTCACCCCGTAGGCGCGGAAGGTGCGGACATGGTCCTCGGCGAGGGTCTCCAGCATCGCCGCGCGGGTCATCCGGGCGTACGGGGCGGCGGAGACGAGAGCGAGCGAGAGCCAGGGCAGCAGCAGGTTCCAGAACCACTGCTCGGGGTCGTCGCTCAGCGGGACGTAGACGGGGAACGGGAGGATCTGGAGCCCCGAGCAGAAGACGATGATCAGCATCAGGCCGAGCACGAAGACGGGCGTCGACATGCCCGCGAGCGTCACTCCGGTGAGGATGCGCTCGGTCGCACGGCCGCGCCGCCAGACCGAGAGCAGTCCGGTGCCGACGCCGACGAGGAGCCAGAGCGTGAAGCCGCCGAGGGCGAGCGAGGCGGTGGCGGGCAGCTTGGCGACGATCAGCTCCATGACCTGCTCGTCGTCCCGGTAGGAGCGGCCGAGGCAGGGCGCCGCGCAGTGCTCGGTGCCGGTGCCGGTCGAGTAGTCGTGGCCGGTGAAGATCGACTGGACGAAGTGGGCGTACTGCACGTACACCGGGTCGTCGAGCCGGAGTTGAGCGGTCACCTGGGCGACCTGCGCGGGCGAGCAGCGCGGGCCGCAGGCGATCTGCGCGACATCGCCCGGGGCGACGTAGAAGACGGCGTACACGACGACGCTCAGGGCGAAGAGCACCAGGAGCGCTCCGCCGAGGCGCCGCAGCAGGAAGCGGGTCACGCTCCGGCCTCCTTCTTGGTCCCGGTGCCGACCCGCAGCCGCGAGGCGACCCGGGGGTCGAGGGCGTTGCGCACGCCCTCGCCCAGCACCGTCAGCGCCAGCACGGTGACGAAGAGGAGCAGGGCGGGGACGAGCAGGTAGGTGGGCGCGGCCTGGTACCAGGTGTCCGCGTCGCTGAGCATCTGTCCCCAGGACGGCGTGGGCGGCTTGATGCCGACGCCGAGGAAGGACAGCGCGGCCTCCATGACGATGTTGCCGGGGAAGAGCAGTACCGCGTACGTGATGACGGGTGCGGCGAGGCCCGGCAGCAGTTCGCGCCGGGCGATGCGGGAACCGCCCCAGCCGCTGAGCCGCGCGGCGAGGACGTGGTCGGTCCGCTTGAGGGCGAGGGTCTGGGCACGGACGACCTTGGAGAGGTGCGCCCAGCCGACGAGTCCCACCATGCCGGCGATCAGCACGGGGCGGGGGAAGCTCGCGGGGACGACGGCGAGCGCGCCGAGCGCGGTGACGATGACGGGGAGCGCGACGACGAGGTCGGTGACGCGGCTGATCAGCTGGTCGACGAGGCGGTTGCCGAGTCCGGCGGCCATGCCGAGGGTGACGCCGATGACGACCTGGATCAGGGTGGCGGCGAGCGCCACTCCCAGCGAGACGCGGGCCCCGTAGACGACGCGGGCGAACAGGTCGCGACCGGTGAGGGGTTCGACGCCGAGCCAGTGTTCGGCGCTGATCCCGCCGAAGGAGCCGAGGGGGACGCCGCCGGTCGCGGAGTCCACCAGGTCGGCGTGGAAGGCGTTGGGGTCCTGGCCCTCGGCCGCCGCGAGCAGCGGGGCGGCCAGGGCGGTGAGGGCGAGCAGCGCGACGACGACGGCCGCCACGAGTGCGGCGCGACGGGCGCGGAGCCTGCGCCAGAACGGGAGCGCCCCGGAGGCGGGGACCGTGTCGGTC
>NZ_JBHWZJ010000056.1:0-27424 GCF_042728415.1 Streptomyces sp. NPDC060198
GGCGGGACTTTCGCAACACGCTTTAAAGCGTGTTGCGGAAGTGGCGCCGTCCGCCCGGAGGGCGGGTGCGGCGGCGTCCGGTGCGTGCGATCGCAAGGCGGAGGGTCGTCCCGATACTGGATGTATCGGGGTGATCCCGACAACGCGGCGAGCGTGCGTGCCGGGCGTCGCCGGACAGGCGGGACTTTCGACACACGCTTTAGGGCGCGTTTCGGACATTGGGAACACGCCCTGACGGCACGGGCGTTCGGAGCGGCGGAACAGGTGTCAGAGATGGACCCCGTGGACGACGGAGCGGACTCCGAGGACTTCTCCACGGCCGGGCGCCGGGCGCGGTTCGCCGAGGAGGCCCGCTCGGAGCGGCCGGATCTCGCGCTGCTCTGCCTGCTGGTGGGTGCCGAGGCGATGCCGGAGCCCCCGCCCGGCGACCCCGATCCGTACGGCATCGACGCGGCGCAGATCGAGCTGGACCGGCTGGCCGGGCTCCTCCCGCACGGTCTGGCCACCCCGCTGGAGTGGGCGACGGCGCTGGGTGAACTGCTCGGCGGCCGGTACGGCTTCTGCGGCGCCTCCCCCGACTACCAGCGGCTGGAGTCGTCGCTGCTCCAGCAGGTGCTGCACCGCCGCCGGGGGCTGCCGATCCTGCTCTCGGTGGTGTGGATGGAGGTGGCGCGCCGGGCGGGCGGCCCGGTCCACGGGGTCGCGCTGCCGGGGCATTTCGTGGTCGGGTTCGGCGATCCGGCGGAGCACGTACTGGCAGATCCGTTCGCCGGGGGCGTGGTGCTGACGGGTGAGGACGCGGAGCTGATGGTGGCGGGGTCGACCGGTGTGCCCCTGCGCGAGTCGCTGCCGACGCCCGCCCGGCCGCAGGCGATCGTGCTGCGCGTGCTGAACAACATCCGGGCCTGGGCGGCGGCCCGCCCCGAGCGCACCGACGTGGCGCTCTGGGCGGTCGAGCTGTCGCTCCTGCTGCCGTCCCATCCGGCCAGGCTGCGGTACGAGCGGGCCCAACTTCTCGTCCAGCGCGGCGACTTCCTGCGCGGGGCGTCGGAGATGGAGGAGTACGCGGACATCATCGGCGGCATCGAGCCGGCGACGGCCGAGACGATACGACGGAACGCGCGCGCGGCCCGGGCGCGGCTGAACTGACACCCCGGGGCACGACCGGACCCACGACGCCAGGCGCAGTGGAACCCGCGCCCCCGCGACACGGCCGGACCGCCGACTCCCCGGACCCCACCGAACCCGCGACACGGCCGGACCGCCGACTCCCCGGACCCCACCGAACCCGCGACACGGCCGGACCGCCGACTCCCGGGCACCTCCCTGGGGCGTCTCGCCGACGCCTTTGCGGGAGGCTCTCGCCAAGCTGGAGAACACCGGCCTGGTCGTCCGCGTCCCGCACCGTGGGTACACGATCGCCCCGCTTCCGGACGGCGGAGAACCCCTCCGAGGACCTCGGCATCTTCACCGTCGCGAGGTCGGTCCCGCAGATCTTCGCCCCCGCGCTCGGCGCGCTGCCGATCATCGTCGGCGGCGGACACAACTGCTCGATCCCGCTGATCACCGCCTCGGCGGTCTGCCTCTGCGGCGCTCTGGCGATCCTGCCGGTACGCAAGGTGCGCCGACCGCCGCTCCAGGCACCGCCCGGGGCGGGACGGTTCACTTCCCGTCCCGCCCCAGTTCGCAGTAGAGGTCGCGGAAGGCGGCGGCGAGGGAGGCGACCGTGCGCCAGTACGCGTACGCGGCGAGGTCCGGAGTGGCCGCGTCGGGTCGCACGGCCACGTCGAGGTGGCGGTAGGCGGCGCGGAACAGCAGCCGGACCGCTCCCCGGTCCGGCTCGTCGTGGCCGTACTCGTCCGCGCTCATCAGCTTCCGCAGATGGGCGACGAGTTCGTCCGTACCCGCGTTGACGACACTGCGCGGCGGAACGCCCGCCCGGTCGGCCCGCGCGTGCTCGATGGCGTCGGCGATCACGTCCACATCGATACCCGGGTCCCTCGGTCGGACGTCCGGTGCGGTGCTGCTGTTCATCGGTCCTCCTGGCGTCCGGCACGTCTCCCCGCCCGCCGGCCGCCGGTGGACGGGACGGGCCTGGACCCGCTCCGGGACGGTCTGCTCGGCAAGCTGCGGTACGAGAATCGAACCGCATCCCGCCCTCGCGCGGAGGGACTGACGACCCATCGGGCTGATCAAAGTGGTCAAAGATCGACAGGCCTTGCCCAGGACCGGTCCCGGACCACCCCGACACGGGTGACGTGCGGAGATCTGCCCCCTGAGGGCTCCGACCCGTGGCTAATTTGAGCCCGTCCGAGCGCCGCCGGGAGCCCACGCCATCTCCCGGCGGCACTCGGCGTGCGCGGCACCACCGCGTACCGGACTTCCGGCTTCGGGCACCAGGGGACGCGATGACACGTGAACGGAACGAGCAACTGGCCTGTCTCCTGGGCGAAGCCGGCTGGTCGCGCGCCCAGGCGGCGAGCGCCTTCAACCGGGCGGCGGCGGAGAGCCGTCGCTCCGGTGATCCGTGCGGTCCGCTGATCGGGCGCTCGCACGTGAGCATGTGGGTGGGCGGCACCAGGCCCTCCGGATCGGCCCCCGCCGTCCTCGCGCTGGCGCTGTCCCGGAGGCTGAAGCGTGTCGTCACCGTCTCCGAGCTGGGGTTCGGCGAACCGGGCGGCCCGGCGCCGATCGGGCCGCCCGCCGACGCCCTGGCCGTACTGGCGGACCTCGGGCGGGCGGATCTCCACCCGGACCGCCGGAACCTGCTGGCCGGGATCGTGTACTCCACGGCGGTCCTGGCGGTCCCCGCCGGGGAGTGGCCGGGGGCGGCATCCGGGCCCGTCCCGCAGGCGGCCGAGCGGCTGTCCAACCACCTGCGGGTGGTCCAGGGTGACGTGGCGACCGTCCGCGAACTCACCCTCGCCTTCTCGGCCGTGGACCAGCGGCGCGGTGGCGGACACGGCCGTACCGCCCTGGTGCAGTACCTCCGCACGGACGTACGCGATCTGCTGCACGGGCGGTACGCGCACGACCGGGTGCGCCGGGACATGGAGTCCGCCGCCGCCGAACTCTCGTACCTGTCCGGGTGGATGGCCTTCGACAGCGGCGAGAACCCGCTCGCCCAGCGTTACTTCGTGCTCGCCCTCCAACTGGCGGACCAGGCAGGGGATCATCCGCTCGGCGGTCACATCCTGCGCGCGATGGCCCACCAGGCGCTGGACATGGGCCACTTCGACAACGCGCTCGCCCTCGCCGAGGCATCCGTGGCGGACCGCAGGTACACCGGAGCGACCCCGCGCGAGCGCGCCCTGCTCGGCGTGGTGCACGCCCGCGCACTGGCAGCGGCGGGCCGGACCCGGAGCGCGGTGAAGGCGCTGCTGCGCTCGGAGAACGATCTCGCCGCCGCCGAGGAGGGGGTGGTCGAGCCGCACCGGACCTTCTTCTTCGGTGAGGCGTCCCTCGCCCACGAGACCGCGCGCACCCTGGAGGTGCTCGGTGACCGCAGGGGCGCGATCCGCGAGTTCGGCCGCTCGGTACGGACCCGGGGCGCGGCCTTCCGCCGCACCCACGCGGTGACCCTGGGGCACCTGGGGGCAGCCCAGATGGCGGACGGGCAGGTCGAGGAGGCCTGCGTCACGTGGGGCGGGCTGCTGGACGCGATGGAAGAAGAGGGCATCCAGTCGGGCCGGGCGGAGCAGGCGGTCGTCCAGGCGAGGCGTCTGCTGTCGCCGCTGCGTCATCGCGGGATCCCGTCGGTGACGGCGGTGTCCGAACGCGTCAACAGGCATCTGTCGAAGCTACATTGACGACCGAGGGCTTTCGTTCGGATCGGGTGGGGGTACGGCATGGCGGACGCACTGGGCATCGAGCCGATCGGGACCGTGGTCGGAGGACGCAAGGAGGTCGCCGACGACCACTGGGGCGGCGTCGAGGCGGTGATCCGGCTGCGGCCGGACTTCCCGCCGGAGGTCGTGCACGGGCTGGAGGAGTTCTCCCACCTCGTGGTCGTCTGGCACTTCGACCGGGCCGACCCCGGCGACGTGGCGCTGCACGCGAGGAGCCCCCGGAACAACCCCGCCTGGCCGCCCACCGGCACCTTCGCCCACCGCAACCACCGCCGCCCGAACCAACTCGCCACCAGCTTCCCCCGGTTGCTCGCAGTGGACGGCCTCGATCTGCGGGTGGCCGACCTGGACGCGGTGGACGGTACGCCGGTCTACGACCTGGCCCCCTACTTCACCGCGATGGGCCCCCGGGGCCCGGTCCACGAGCCGGCCTGGCCGGGCGAGATGCTCGCGGAGTACTGGGCCGGGGAGGCCGCGGACGGGGCCTGAGGGTTGCGGGCGGGTCGGCAGCTCCCGCGAAGGACCTCGCGCGCGGCGGCAGGAACGCGCGGGCCCGACACGATCCGTCGGCCTGGCCGGCCACCTCACCGTTGCGACTCGGCCTGCGCTCGGGCGCGTTCGATGTCGGGGACGTGGCGCTCGGCCCATTCCCGGACGGCCCGCAGGGGGATGAGCAGGGACCGGCCGAGGTCGGTGAGGGCGTACTCGACGTGCGGGGGATGCGCGGGGATCTCGGTACGGGAGACCAGGCCGTCGCTCTCCATCGCGCGAAGCGTCTCCGTGAGCGCCTTGGGCGTGATCCCCCTGATGTGCGCCTTGAGTTCGGTGAACCGCATCGTCCTGGTGTCGAGCGCGTTGACGACGAACACCGTCCAGCGCGCCCCGATCCGGTGCAGGACGGTGCGACTGGGACAGGTCGCGGCCATGACGTTGTAGGCCTTGCCCATGAGCGACTCCCGGTAGCGTTGAGGATACCGATATAGAATCTATACCGTCAGCGCCGTGACTCTTATCGATCCCACGGTCCGTACCTCGATGGCTCGACATGGACGTTTCGTCACGGCGATCGCCATCGACGCGGTCGGCACCGGCGTGTTCATCCCCGTGACGATGCTGTACTTCCTGGCCGCGACCTCGCTGACGCTGGTGCAGGTGGGCGCGGCCATGACGGCGGCCGGACTGCTGGCGCTCCCGACAGGCCCGTTGGCCGCGGGGCTGATCGACCGGTACGGCACCACGCCGGTGCTGCGGGCGGCGAACCTGGCCCAGGCGCTCGGCTTCGCCGGGTATCTCGTCGTGGGGCACACCTGGCAACTCGTCCTCTGTGCGTGGCTGATCAGCGCCGGGCGGGCGGTGTTCTCCGGCTGTTACGGCGTGACGGTCACGGCCCTGGCGCCGCCCGGTCGACGCGAACGCTGGTTCGGCCTGCTCGGGTCCGTACGCAATCTCGGGTACGCACTCGGCGGGCTCCTTTCCGCCGTCGCCGTCGGTGTGGGCACGCACGGTGCGTACACGACGGTCGTGGCCGTGAACGTCCTGTCGTTCCTGGCCGCGTTCGCCCTGATGCGGACCGTGCCGAACAGCCGCCCGGAAGCGGGCCACGACGCTGCCGGAGGCTGGCGGCGCGTGCTCCGGGACCGGCGGTTCCTTCCCGTCGTCGGTCAGCAACTCTGCTTCGCCATCTCGCTGTTCGCCCTGAACATCGCGATACCCGTCTACGCCGTGGACGTACTGGGACTGCCCGGCTGGACGGCCGGGGCGGTCTTCACGCTCAACACCCTGATGGTCGGCTTCGGCCAAGCCGCCGTCCTCGGCCGGGTCGGCGGGCGGGTCCGCAGTCGCGTCCTCGTCGCGGGACACGCCTGCTTCGCCGCCGGGTACCTCCTCTTCCTCGCCGCCGACCGGGTGGCCGCGGTCGGCCTCGCGGTCGCCGTCGTCCTGCTCGGCGCGGGCAGCTACAGCCTCGGGGAGATCCTCGGCGGGCCCGTCACCTCGACGGTCGCCGCGGAGAGCGCCCCGGACGCTCTCCGCGGCCGTTACCTGGCCCTCAACCAACTCGCCGTGACCGTCGCGGGCACGGTCGCCCCGGTCGCCCTCTCCGGGTTGCTGTCCGGCGGGGCAGCGGTGATCTGGCCGACCCTGGTGGGCGTCAGCGCCCTCGGAGCGGCGCTCGCCGCCGTGATGGGCAGGACGGTCCCGGCGGCAGCGCGCCGCATCGGGTCAGCCTGAGGCCCCGGCTCGGTCCGTAGTGAGGGCACGACGGCCGGCCCGGGCCAGGACCGCGGTCACGGCCAGGGCGAGGGAGGGCACGGCGAAGCCCGCCCCCGCGCCCGCCGGTCCGTCGACGAGCCGGCCGACCGCACCGGCGGAGAACGCGATGCCCGCCGCGCTCGCGGAGTTGGCCCAGGTGAATGCCTGGGTGACCACCGACCGGTCCACGACCGACGCGATGAGCGTCGAGGAGACGACGATGCACGGTGCGACGCCCGCGCCGGGCAGCAGAAGGGCGAGTCCCAGCTGCCAGGGGGTGCCGGCGAGCAGCGGCAGCAGCGAGGCACAGCCCAGAAAGGCGAGGATCACGGGGAGTTGGTCTGCGGGGGCCGTGCTCCGGCCGTACTTCCCATAGGCCAGCCCCGCCAACAGGCTTGCCACGCTCATCAGTCCGTACATCAGCCCGGCAGCCGGGGCGGCGTGGAGGTCGGCGGCGAGGGCGCTCACCGAGACCTGCGTCGCGCCGAAGAAGACCCCCAGGGCAAGGTTGACCACCAGCAGGCTGACGAAGCCGTGGGACCGGAGCCCGCTCGGGCCCCTGCCGTCCCCGATCTTCCGCATCGGGCGAGCGGTGGGCTCCGGGGCCGTGCCCCGCAGCGCTGCGAAGACCAGTCCGGCGCCGACGACGAGGGCGCCCGCCAGCACCGTTCCGGCGGCCGGGTGCAGCCGGGTCGCGGCGAGGACCGCGAGAGCGGGGCCGAGGAGGAAGGCGGCTTCGTTGCTGAGGGTTTCGAGCGCGAAGGCCGGAGCGAGTGCCGAGTCGGCCGGTTCGGCCCCGCCGCGCAAGAGGGCCGACCAGCGGGCCGAGGAGAGCGCGCCGATCTGCGGGATCGTCGCCCCGGCGGCGAGACCGGCCGCCATCAGCGCCACCGTGGGCGCACCCGTCAGGACCGTGACGACCAGGGCCGCCAGCGCCCCTGCGTGGGCGAGCAGGAGGGGGACGAGTACGCGCGGCTGTCCGTACCGGTCCATGAAGCGGGCTGCCTGCGGGCCCACCAGGGCCTCCGCAACGGCGAACGAACCCGTGACCAGACCGGCCGCCCCGAAGGACCCGGTCTCCGCGTGGACCAGCCAGACCATGCCGAGACCAGTCATGGCCACTCCGACCCGGGCGGGCGCTGCGGCCAGGAAGAAGGCCGCCGCGCCCGGGATCCTCAGGGCCGAACGGTAGGGGGCGGAGGGCGTACGCGGTGGAGGTGAGCCGGTGCCGGGCTCACGGGAGGTACGACGGAACCAGTGACGCGGGGTCACGGTGAACCTTCCGCTGCACGGTGGGGCGGATCGGGGAGAGCGGCGCCGCATCCACAGGCGCGCTCCCCCCGCCGCCAGGAGTCGTCCAAGGTGACGTCGGGCGGGCGGAGTTCGGGTCCGCCTCGGCGTCGGCTCCATCGCCGGCAGAAATGGGGAGTGAGATCCGGGCAGCCGGATCGTTTCGCCCCCACACTACCGGCACCACCGGGAGGGGCCCCGATCCGGTCCGGCTCGGCGTAATCCGAGCCCCGGCCCCTCAACACATCCCAACAGCCGCCCTGTTCACCCGTCTGCCCCGCGCAGATTTCGGACGGCACCGCCGTCGGGAGTGCGCCACGCGCCGAATCCGGAGGCGGGCCGCACCGCCCCGCACGTCACCGGGCCGAGGACACACCCCACACGTCGAGCCCTCCCGCCTTCACGCCCGCCACGAACGACGTGAACGAACCGGCGGAGAAGCCCAGGACCGGGCCGCTCGGAGCCTTGGAGTCGCGGACGGGTACGACACCGTGCGCAGCGGCGAGGTTGGCGGCGACCTCGACGCAGTTGCCACCGTTGCTGCTGTACGAGGACGTGAACCAACGGGGAGACTCGGACGTCACGGGAAACACCCTTTCGCCGCACGCGATCGTGACCACGCGGGGCCACGCGAGACTCGAACGAGGCTCTGACATACGACAGTAGGCCGCACGCCCGCACGCCGACGAGACGAAAACCCGCCCAACAGGAGGCCCCACCGCGCGACGCACGGTGGGGCCTCCTTCTGCCTGATGCGGTTGACCCGGCGCCGAGGGGTCAGACTGCGCCGAATCCGCCGGCCTTCACGCCCGCCACGAACGAGGTGAACGAGTCGACGGAGAGGCCCAGAACCGGGCCACCGGAGACCTTGGAGTCACGGACGGGTACGACGTTGTGCGCCACGGCAAGGTTGGCGGCGACCTCGACACAGTTGCCACCGTTGTTGCTGTACGAGGACGTGAACCAACGGGGGGACTCGGACGTCATGGGGTGCCCTTTCGTGCCTTTTCAATCATGGCCACCGATGCTGATTGAGACAGCGCTTCGGCCTGTAGCTGATGGTAGGCCACCAACTGTGGTAGCACGGAAGTCGTTTCACGCTCCAGGTGCCCCCGCATCTGGGACTCCGCGTAGGCCATGACCGACAGGTCCGCCAGCGTGAGCAGGTTCATCGGAAGGTCGAACGGACGGCGTTCCCCCATGTCGTAAGGAGCGACGTGCAGCACGGTGTTCGGCAGCGCCGCGAACTCGACGAGGTGCGTCAACTGCGCGTCCATCACCTCGGCCCCTCCGACCTGCCTGCGGATGCAGCTCTCGTCCATCACCACCATCGTCATGGGCGGACGGGGCCGCACCAGCGCTGCCTGCCGTTCCGCCAGGAACGTCACGCGCTCGTCCGCCTGCTCGGGCGTGATGACACCCCTGCGCACCGCGCTGTCCGCCAGCACCCGCGCGTACTCGGGCGTCTGCAACAGCCCGGGGATGATCCCCACCTCGAACAACCGGATCTCCACCGCCCGCCCTTCATAGGCGACGTACTCGGGGAACCCCTCCAGCAGCACGCCGTGCCGGATCTCGCGCCACTCGTTCTCGAACGACTCCGCCGAGCCAGTCGTACCGAAAACGGCGTCGAGTTCCCGTGAAAAGCGGAGGGTTGGAGGTTTGCGGGCAGTTTCAACCGCGGAAATATGCTGGCTGGAATATGACAGGTGGGACGCCAACTCCTCCTGGCTCCACCCGCGCCTCTCCCGTATCCGTCTGATACGCGCGCCGTATGCGGCGCGCGGGCTGGCTTCCGGGTTCAACTCCAGGCGGTTGACCATGCCGGGGCCTCCTCTTCCTTCCAGTCTTGCTAGTTGAAGGGAAGTTGACTCTAGGACACCCTGAGGACCCCGCGTAGTGGATTCACTACAGAGAGGAGCGAAAGGTGTCCGGAGAGAACGTCAGTCCGAATGTCACGGGGTTCCAGCCTCCCGAACTCGGCGCGGTGATGGTCGACACGAGTCGTCAGGACCGTGTCGGCGAGTTCCGTGGACTCTCCGGCCCCTACTGGGCCATACGCCCTCTCGCCGGCGGCCTCGAATGGGAGGCGGCGCCCGAGCACGTACGCCCGGCGAGCCCCATGGAGCGGCTGCGGGCGGAGAACGCCCGCTGCAACGCCCGGAGTCGGGGCGAAACGCTCTGACCGCGCCGGGCACGGCGGGCACACGGCGCAGGGCGGACGCGGACCACGTACCGGACGGCCGCCGACTCCTCCGGCAGCGGGACCACACCATCGACCCACGAAAGGCCGACCCATGGACTGGCAGATCAAGGCGGAGCAGCTCGCCACCGACACCGTGGACCCCGTGTCCCGCTGGCTCCCCCCGGTGGCGCGCGTACCCCGTCACCGGCTGGTGCCCCGCTGGTGGGAGCCTGACGGGACGGGGGGCTGGTCGCTGCGCGACGGGGCGAGCGACCCGGCGGCCTGGGCCGAAGCTGCCTACGCCGACCGGTCGTTGGTGACTCGGGTGGGCGGCTCGCACGCCGATCACGCCACGCCCGATGACCGTCCGGAGGGCCTGCCCACGTCCTCGGCGACGCTGCCGAGCCTCACCGTCCGGATGCTCCGGTACGCACGGCTCGGGGACGGGCTTCCGCTGCTGGATCTCGGTACGGGGGCGGGCGGGCTCACCGCGTACGCGTCGTTCCGCGTCGGGGACAAGCAGGTGACGAGCCTGGACGTGGACCCCTACCTCTCCGCCGTGGCGGGTGAGCGGCTCGCGGGGCTCGGGTACCACCCGACGATGCTGACGGCCGACGCGACCGAGCACGTGCCCGGTGCGTACGAGCGGATCGTGTCCACGGTCGGACTGCCGCCAGGCCCCGGGCTCCGCCCGGTGCTCGCCGCGCTCGTGCCCGGCGGGCGGCTCGCGATGACCCTGGCCCGTACGACCCTGGTCGTCACCGGGTGGAAGCGCGCCAATGGCGACGTGGTGGGCCGGGTCGAGCGGGAGATGGCCGGGTTCATGGAGGCCCGGTCGGGCGACGACTACCCGGCCGGCCGCACCGATCTGTCGGCCCTCGCCCACGAGGCGGAGGGGGACGACGTCCGTACGGGCCGCTATCCGGTGGTGGACCTGGCGAACGCGTGGGAGCTGCGGTCCATGCTGGAGATCACCGCACCCGGGGTCGAGCTCGGATTCGGCACCCGGGGCGCGACGCGCACCGCCCACCTGGTGCATCCGGACGGCTCGTGGGCCCGGGCGTCCGCCGACGCGGCCGACCCGCCCACCGTGCACCAGAGCGGCCCCCGACGCCTGTGGGACGTGCTGGAACGCCTGCGGAACCGGCTCAACACGGAAGGCTCCCTACCGTTGCTCGGAGCGCGGGTCCTCATCACCCCGGACGGGGTGGTCCACCTGTCCCGGGGGTCGTGGCACACCTCCCTCGGCGCCCGATGAGCACCGGACGGCAGAGGCCGAAAGGGCCGGAGGAGCCGAGAAGACCAGGAGGACCGGACGAGCCGGAGGGGCCCGCACACCCCGTGAACCGTTGCCCCGCCACCGCTCTGATGCCTCCCCCGGCGCAGGTCACGGGTGCGGCGACTGCCCCCGGCTCGCTCCCTGGGCGCGGCCCCGGGCGGCGGCTCCGCTGCGAACTGGCGGAGCACCACGCGGCCGAGCACGCCGAGTTGCTGTGGGAGGACGACCGGCTCGGTGGCGGGCTCTGGGTGCGCTGGACCGAGCACCGCATGTACCGGGTGATGCTCTTCTGGTGCACGCACTCCGACGAGTCCGTCGGCGAACCCGGCGACGCCTGCGGCCTCTTCGACGACCACCCGTCCGCCCACTCGTGGCTGATCATCGACACCACCGAGGACGACCCTCCCGAGCTGCCGCCCCAGCGTGACGAACCGCCGTCGACAACTGCCGGGTAGTCCGGGCACGAGCGGCTACGCCCTGGACGAGTGGATCCGAGGTGTGTGATCACGCCTCACGGCTTTGCTCGCCGATACGTAGGGTGGGTGATCTTTGCAGTCCCGTCCCGACCTTGCAGGAGCGACGCCCATGATTCTTGTGTCCGACCCCATTTTCGGCGAGGTGGAACTCACTGGTTCGGCGATAGAACTGGCCCGCTTGGCAGGAGCGGTGGCCGAGGGCGCGGGATTCATCAGCTCCAGGTCTGCGACTGCGCTGGGCAGCGAGGCATTGACGGGGGTCGAAGTCAGGGAGGCTCCCGGGCCTGGGGTGTTGATCCATATCGACTCCCAGCGTCAGATCCTTGTGATCAGCGGCGATCCCGTCGCCATGGCTCTCTTCGCGGGCAATCTCGATGCCATGGCCACCGCCATGGCTGATGTGGACGGCGGCGGCCACCGCCACATCGACCACTTTCCCGGGCATCCCTACCTCGTTGAGGGTTCTATGCCCTTGGTAGTCGGCATCCCGGGTGAAGGTCCGCCCACTCTTTGAGCAAGGCTGCGATCAAGGGTCATAGGCGATCAGTGAGCGGGTGAGCGGGTGACCGGTGTGCCGATGGCATTGTTGTGCCAGATGCCTGCGGCCATCGCCAGGATGAAACCGCGCCCACCTGCGCCGCCGCAGGATTCAACGAGTGGCTATGCCCCTGTCTCGCGCGTCATCACGTAGGTGTTCCCGATGTCGGGATCGCCGTAGAAGAAGAACAGCTTCAGCTCGTGGTTCTGATCGCGGTCCACGTAGAACGACCACGCGTATGTCGAGGGGGGTTCGGGAGGCGAGGTGCCAGTGGCCGTCGCGGTGGAACGGCTCTCCGCTCGGGTCCGGGCTGTCGCGTGACTCGGACGACCTGTCCGCCGTTGTCGTCAGTCAGTTGCCAGGTCCCCGTACCGGAGAGGCGCCAGCCGTCCTCGAAGTCGAAGTCCTGCCCGTCGAGCTTTTCGAGAAGAGCCGTTTTTTCGGCGGAGGCGCTCGACCGCCGGGCTCACGGGGTGCGCATCAGGTTGCGGAGTCCGGCGACGAGGGCCGGGACGTCGCGTTCGACCGGGGCCGGGGCGGCGTCCGGGTCGGCGGGTTGCGGGGCCTGGTGTGCGGTGCGGCAGGGTGCGCAGAGGCCGTCCGGGAGTGCTTCGGCGCGGGCGGGGCGCCCGCAGTCGGTGCACTCGACCAGGAGCCCGCGTACCGGAGCGGCGGGGGTGCCCGGTGCCGGGACCTGTGGCGGGGTGGGGGCCGGGGACAGTCGGGGCGGCATCTTGTCGGTGAGGCGGCGGCGCACCAGCCCGACGGGTGAGCCGACCTGCTCGGGAAGTCCGGCGGTGAGCGCCGAGGTCAGGTACCCGGCGCTGACCCCCCGCGCGAACCAGGCGGCGGCGAGCGGCTCCAGCACCTCGCAGTCCGCAGCGGAGAGCGTCAAGCGAGGTTCACGACGCCCGAGTTCGGCCAGGGCGACGTAGGCGGGAGAAGGACCCTCGACAGCCGCAGGCGCACCGGCGGCCGGAGGAGCATCGGCGGCCGGAGGAGCATCGGCGGCCGGAGAGGCCTCGGCAGCCGGAGAAGGCGCTGCGTCCGGGGTGCGTCGCGGCGCGGGAGGCACGGCGGCGGGCACCGGCGGGTTCGGCCCTGGTGCGGCCGGGGCGCACCCTTCCAGCGCTCCTTCCGCGACCTCGGGCCGGTCCGGGGAAGCCTCCGCAGTGCGCTGCCGGGGAACCACAGCATCGGGAGACGGCTCGGGAGACGGCGCCGGACACGGCTCGCCCGGTTGCGCGAGAGGCTGCTCCGGTACAGCGGCGGCGTCCGCGTCGAGCCTGGCGGTCCACCACTCGTTGTCGTGGGCGGTGCGGGACCAGAAGGTCAGCGTCACCCACCGGCACGGGCCGTCTCCCCCCGTCCGCCTGCGCACGCGCCGCAGGTGCCCGGCCACACCGAGCGCCCGCAGGGCCGTACCGATGGCCATCTGCCCGTACAGGGGCAAGTCCTTGGCCAGCGACTTGATGTCCATCGAGGCACCATCGGGCAAGTGGTCCACATAGGCGGCGACATACCGCTCACGCTCCTTCAGGGACGCGAAATCCCGGGGTCCGGGTGCGGCTTGGCCGGAGACCGGCTGTACGGACTGCTTGCCGTAGCCGGTGTGGGCCCGGCGGTACGGGCGCGAAGCTGCGGGCGCGGGCAGGGCGGGACTAAAGTGCTGGGTAGCCACGAGATCGTCTTTCTTTTAGGTGCGATCTTTGGTGAGACCCCGGCCTGGTGCTAGAACACCGCGCCGGGGTCGATTCATTGAGGGCACCGTAAGCGCGCGTGACTCTCCGCCGCAACTCGGTCACCATTAGTCATACTTGCTGTCCGTGACGGGGGTGGGAGGGGGGAAGGTTTTCCTCAAACCCCCCTACCTACCTCCCGGATGAACAACACCGCTCGAATCCCGGACCTCGCATCCCGACCCCCGAATCCCGAAGCTCAAGCGTCGGGCCGAGCACCTCTCCCGATCCCTCGAACGAGTGATAGCCCCACAGCCAACCTCGAACCCCGAGTCTCGAACCTCGAACCCCGAGACTCGAACTCCGAGACTCAAGACCCGGGTTCCGGGGCCCGCTCCCGTGGCCCGGGTCCTCCGAAGCGGCCCTACAGCCAGCCCTTGGCCGCCGCGATCCGTACCGCGTCCGAGCGGTTGCGGGCGGCGGTCTTCTGGATTGCGGTGGAGAGGTAGTTGCGGACCGTGCCGTGCGAGAGGTGGAGGGCGGCGGCGATCTCCGCGTTGGTGGAGCCGTCCGCCGCGGCGCGCAGCACGTCCCGTTCGCGGTCGGTCAGCGGGTCGGCGCCCTCCGCGAGCGCGGCGGCGGCCAGGGCGGGATCGATGACGCGCTCTCCGGCGATCACCTTCCGTACCGCTGCCGCGAGTTGGGCGGCGGGCGCGTCCTTCACCAGGAAGGCGTCGGCGCCCGCCTCCATCGCGCGCCGGAGGTAGCCGGGGCGGCCGAAGGTCGTGACCACCACGATCTTCACGGACGGGAGTTCGCGGCGCAGCACCCCGGCGGCCTCGATGCCGGTCATGCCCGGCATCTCGATGTCCAGCAGGGCCACGTCGACGGCGTGGGCGCGGGCGGCGTCGAGGACCTCGTCGCCGCGCGCCACCTGGGCCACCACCTCGATGTCGGGTTCGAGCCCGAGCAGCGCGGCGAGGGCCTCCCGCACCATGGACTGGTCCTCGGCGAGGAGGAGTCGGATCACGCTCTCGCTCATTCCGGCGATTTTAGTCGCCCTCCAGCCGTGGGCGGCGCGGTGCGGGCCGAACCCTCCGGTGAGTGACCCGCCCGCGGCGGCGGAAGCCGTCCGCCCTCGATCCGCCGGCCCCGCCGCTCAGGACCTCTCGCGACCCGGACCCCAAGTCCCGATCCTCGTTCGACTGTTCGGCTGTTCGACGAACCCCGGACCGTTCCCGCGGACCGGGACCATGGGATCGGGAGCGGTCGGCCGCCGCCCGGGGCAGGGGGGCAACCGGCTCCGCCCCTTCGGGCACCCATCGTGCCCGGTGGCTTCCTGACCCGGCACCGATGTCGCGTTTAACGTCCATGGGTGAACCTCTGGACCTCTCTCGAACCTGCCTCCGCGACCGTGGACCCGGGTGACAGTACGACCGTGCGGTTGCGTCTGCGCAACACCGGTGACGTGGTGGACGAGTACCGTTTCGAAGTGGTGGGCTCACTCGCTCCTTGGGCTGCCGTGGAGCCGCCGTCCCTGCGGTTGTTCCCGGGGACGACGGGGACGGTCGAGCTGACGTTCTCCCCGCCGCGCACGCCGGACGCGGCGGCCGGTCCTCATCCGTACGCGGTGAAGGTCACGCCGACGGAGCATCCGCAGGCCACCACCGTCCCGGAGGGGAACCTCACTGTCACCCCGTTCACGGAGATGCGGGCGGAATTGGTGCCGCCGACCGTGAAGGGCCGTTTCCGCGGACGCCCCAGGCTGGCCGTGGACAACCTGGGCAACACCAAGCTGACGGCGTCGGTGCGCGGCAGCGACAACGGTGATCAGCTGTCGTACGACATCAGTCCGAGCAATGTGCAGATCGAGCCGGGACGCGCGGCGTTCCTGAAGGCGACGCTGAAGCCGCGGCAGATCACCTGGATCGGGTCCGCGGCGGACCGGCCGTACACCATGGCGGTGCAGCGGTCGGGTGCCGTGCCGCTGGACGTGGCGGGCACCTACGTGCAGCGGAGCGTCCTGCCGCGCTGGCTGGCGGCCTTCCTGAGCGTTCTCCTCGCTCTGGTGATCGCGTTCGTGATGCTCTGGCTCACCCGCTCGCCCCGCGTCGCCAGCACCGCCACCGAGAAGCCCCAGGAGACCGCCGTCGGCACCTTGGCGCCCCCCTCGCCCTCGCCGCTCCCCGAGGCGCCGAAGGCCGCGCCCGCCCCGACCGCGGCTCCCCCGGCCGCCGCGACGCAGGAGGCGGACGAGGGCGGGGCGGGAGGCGGTGGCTCCGAGGAGAAGAAGACCGAGACCGAGGAGCGGACCGCGGCGACCGCGGTCCGGCAGAAGGCCGCGGAGGAGCCCGGTGAACGGCACATCTGCTACCGCGTCCACACGAGGGACCACGGCTGGTCCGATGCCGCGTGCGACGGCGACACGGCGGGCACGCCGGGCTCGGGCGACCAGATCACCTCGGTCAACGTCGCGTCGTCCAAAACCGACGGCTCGGGCGGCAACGCCATGACCCGCAACCCCGCGGGAACCGACGAGCAGCACTTCCCCTACACGTGGCAGTACGCCGTCGACGGCACCGACGCCTACCTCGGCAGTACCGAGAAGGACGCCCTGTGGCTGCGGGGGTTCACCATCGCGGTCGGCGGCGGCAAGACCAGCGTCTGCGAGAGCACGTACGTCCACGACGGCGACTGGCTCCCCATGACCTGCGACGACAACCCCGACGACGATTACGACTTCACCTACGCCGGCACCCGCGACAACAACCTGTGGATCGAAGCGGTGAGGCTCAACGCGTGATCCGCCGCCCGCCCGACGGGCAGCGCGGGACAGCCCTCAGAGACACTCCCCCAGCGGCACGCTCAGGGTGAGCCGGAAGCCCCGGCCGGTGTCGGCCGGGCGGGCGGTGAGCGTGCCGTCCACGGCGGCGAGGCGTTCGCGGAGCCCGGTGAGGCCGTTGCCGGGGGTGATGCCCGCCCCGCCCCGGCCGTCGTCCGCGACGGTGAGTTCCAGGAACCGGCCGGCGAGGGTCTGCCGGGACGTGAGGCCGATGGCGCACGTCCCGGCCCCGCTGTGGCGTACGACGTTGGTGACGGCTTCCCGCAGCCCCCAGGCGAGGGCCTCCTCGGAGCCCGCGGGCAGGGTGTCCGGGGCCGGGGTGGCGGTGGGGACCTCTGCGGTGATGCCCGCCGCCGCCAACGCGGTACGGGCTCCGGCGATTTCACCGGCGAGGGTGAGCCGGCGGTAGCCGGTGACGGCGTCGCGCACGTCCGCCAGGGCCTGGCGGCTGACCTGCTCGATGTCAGCGATCTGGAGGGCCGCCTGGTCCGGGTGGCCGGGGAGCATCCGCCCGGCCAGCTCGCTCTTCAGGGTGATCAGCGAGAGCGAGTGGCCGAGCAGGTCGTGCAGATCGCGGGCGAGGCGCAACCGTTCCTCGTTGGCCGCGAGTTGGGCGACGGTGGCACGGGCCTCGCGCAGTTCGACCGTCGTACGGACCAGTTGCCGTACGCCGGTCATCGCGAAGCCGACGAGCAGGGCGGGCGGGACCAGGGCGATGATCAGCCCCCGCGCCCCGTCGCCGCCGATCGCGAGGCCGAGCCCCACCATCAGCGCGGTCACGGCCGGAATCAGCCAGGCGGCGGTCCGCAGCGGCAGGCCGGCGCCGATGGAGACGCTGACGTAGACGAAGAGCACCAGCCAGGGAAGCCCGAGCGTCAGGCTGAGGACGGTCGCAAGGACGGTCAGCACCGCCAGCGTCACCGGCACGGTGAGGAGCCCCACCGCCCGGACCGGAATCGGGGACCGGGCGGTGTAGCGGAAGACCAGGCGGAGGTAGACGCCGACGAACGCGGCCAGACCGAGGGAGCCGAGCACCGTGCCCCACCCGCTGTGGCCGCCGTCGGCGAGGTCCTTGACCGGGGCGCTCATGAACGCCAGCCAGATGCAGATCCAGAGCAGCTTCATACCGACCTGTCGGCGGTCGGCCGGCGGGCGCCCGATGCCCACCCAGGTGTCGTCGTCGCTCACGCCTTCAGGGTGTCCTTCCGGTAGAGCCAGGCCGCGCTGCCCGCGAAGACCACGAAGTAGGCGCAGAGCAGGAGGACGTCCCGGGCGTGCGGGGCGCCACCGGTCTCGATGGCCTGGCCGAGCGCGGCGTACGCGTGAGTGGGCAGCCAGCGGGAGATGTTCTGGAGCCAGTCGGGGAAGGTGGAGGCGGGCATCCACAGTCCGCCGAGGATCGAGAGCCCGAAGTAGATGATCATCGTGATCGGACGGACCGCGTCACCGCTGGCCAGGTAGCCGATGGCCACTCCGAGGGCGGCGAAGACGAGCGATCCGGCCCAGATGACCCCGGCCAGCGCGAACCACTGCCACGCCTCCTGCCGTACGCCCTTGACCCCGGCGGCCACCACGAACACGACCACGATGCACGGCAGGGTGACGATCGCGGCGCCGGCGATCTTCCCCAGGACGTAGGCGTGCCCGGGCAGCGCGGTCAGGCGGAGCTGACGCACCCACCCCTTCTCGCGCTCCTTGGCGATGCGTTCACTGTTGCCCATGAGCACGGCGGTCAGTGCGCCGAAGGAGGCCATCGCGACCATGAAGAAGGCCTGCATGGTCAGTTCGGTGCCGGGGACCGTGCCGGTGGTGTTCTGGGTGCTGGAGACCGCCAGGTAGATCACCGACGGGTAGAGGATCGAGAAGAACATGAACTTCTTGTTCCGCAGGGTGCGGGTCACTTCGAGCCGGATCAGCGCCCAGGAGAAGAGGTTCGCCCAGCTCACCCCGGCCTCGGTACCCGAAGCCCGCTTCCCGCCCCGCGTGTCCACCGCACCGGCCGCGCTCACGGCGGGCGCCGGGGGTGCGGCGGTCGTCGCGTCGGCGGTGGTCGTCACGGCCGCCCTGGTCGTGGTGTCCGTCGTGCTCGTCTCGTCCGTCATGCGGTTCTGGCCTCCTCGGCCTCGGTGATGGCGACGAAGGCCTGTTCCAGGCCGAGTCCGGTGACTTCGAGCGCGCGCGGGTAGACGCCGAGGCCGTAGAGCGCGTGGACGGTCGCGTCGGCGTTCTGCGACTGGATGCGTACCCGGTCGCCGGTGACGTCGAGCGTGGAGAGGAACGGCAGGGCGCGCAGCGCGGTCTCGTCGATCGTGCCCTCCAGTTCGAAGGAGATCCTGCGGACACCCGCCTTGGCCTTGATCTCGGCGGCGGTGCCGTCGGCGAGCAGCCGGCCCTTGTGGAGGACGAGGACGCGGTCGGCGATCGCGTCGGCCTCTTCGAGGTAGTGCGTGGCGAACAGGACGGTACGCCCCTGATCGGCCTGCTCGCGCATGGTCGCCCAGAACGCCTGCCGCGCGGTGACGTCCATGCCGGTGGTCGGCTCGTCGAGCACGATCAGGTCGGCGGCCCCGGCGGTGGCGAGCGCGAACCGCACCCGCTGCTCCTGGCCGCCGGAGAGCTTGTTGACCATCCGGCCCGCGATCGGCGCGATACCCGCCCGTGCCAGCACCTCGCCGACCGGGTACGCGCGGGGGTGCAGGCTGCACGCCAGCCGGACGATCTCCTCGACGGTGACGTCCTCCATCAGCCCGCCGCTCTGCAGCATCGCGCCGACCCGCCCGGCGGCGATGGCCGCCTGCGGGGTGGTGCCGAAGACGCGGACCGTGCCGCTGTCCGGCGTCCGCAGCCCGAGCAGCAGGTCGAGCGTGGAGGACTTCCCCGCGCCGTTGGGGCCGAGCAGCGCCACGGTCTCGCCGGGGTGCAGGTCGAGGCGGAGTCCGTCGACCGCGCGCACGTCGCCGTACGCCTTGCTGACCTGGTCGAAGCTGACCACGGCCGTGGCTGCGGCGGTCGCTCCGGTGACTGTCGTTGTCATGGGTACAGCCTCGCCGAAGGGGGGCGCGCCCGGCAGGGTCGGCGGGCTGTGATCGGGGATGACAGATGTCATGCCGGGCCGGTGACACACCGCCCGGAAGGTGACGGCCGGCCCGGAGGCCTCACGGGTACGCCTGCGGGTACACCGCCGGGTCCTCCCCCGCGTGCGAACACCGGGTGCGCCCGACCCGTGTACGACACCGGCGCGCCCAACCCGTGTACGACACCGGCGCGCCCCCGGCACGACACCGCCCCACCCGGGATACGGGACCCGGGCGGGGCGGTGTGCGTGTGCGGTGCGGCGAGGGCCGGTCAGCCCTGGCCGGTGAGGTCGATCGTGACCGTGCGTTCGGCGGTGGTCTTGCCGAGCAGCGCCTGCTGCATGGCCTTGGCCACGTCGTCGGGTCCGACCTGGTGCTGCTTGCCGTCCGCCTTCGTCGCCATGACGCCGTCGAAGACGCCGTCACAGAGGGTCTCGATGGCCTGCTTGTCGTAGTAGGGCACGAGCTTCCCGTCGACCGCCTTCATCGACAGGATCTGCGGCAGGGAGCGCGCCGGGCCGAAGTCGATCGACGCGGTACCGGCCTTGACGGTGATCAGGCCGGACATCGCGGGCTCCGCGAACTCCTTCATCGCCCGGTCGAGTTCGGCCTGGGTGACGGTGGGCTGGCGGGTGACGACCGGCAGTTCCACGACGGCGGAGGTGCCCGTCTGGACCTGGGCGCGGTAGGCGTCCCGTACGGCGACGATCGACTGGTTGACGTCGATCCCCTTGCCCGCCTTGCCCGGCACCGGCTCGGCCTTGTTCGGCTCGAACTTGATGGTGCCGTCGGTCGCGGAACCGGAGACACCGGCCAGGGCGTTGAGCGCCGCGGCGAGCTTCTCCTCGTCGACCGGGATGACCGGGTCGGCCGGGCGCGCCCCGCCGAAGAGGGAGCCGATCACGGAGACGGGGTTGTAGTCGCTGCCCGCCGCGCCGCGCACGGTCTCCTCGCTGTCCAGCGCCAGACCGGCCTTCTCCGGGGAGAGTTCGGTCTGCTTGCCGTCGACCGACAGCTTCAGCGGCGCCTGGGCCCGCTTGCCGAACTCGGCGTCGAGCTTGCTCACCGCCTCGGTCTTCGTGCCGCCGCCGATGTCCAGGCCGAGGACCGTGGTGCCCTTGGGGACCTCGGAGTGGTTCATCAGCAGGCCCGCGCCGTAGGCGACGCCCGCCAGGACGACGACCGCGACGCCCAGCAGCACCGTCTTGGACCGGCCCTTGCGGGCGGGCGCGGCGGTCTGCGGGGCGGGACGCGGGGTGCTGGGACCCGAGGGGCCCTGCGGTACGGGACTCGGCCCGTCCGGCCCCTCGGAGCGGGGCGGGAACGGCCGTGCGCCGCCGGGCACGACGGGGATGCCGCCGGTGAGGGTGTCACCGGAGACGTGCCCGCCGCCCGGGACGGGCGCGGGGACCTGAGGCGTCAGGATCGCGGTGTCGTCGGAGAGCCGGGGGACGGAGCCCGTACCGCCGGGACCGCCCTGCGGACCGGGGGCCGCGGGCGTGTTCCGGACGCCCGGGACCGTGAGGCCGGGACGGCCCTGGCCGATGGGGCTTCCGGGACCGGAGGCCCCGGGACCCGGGTTACCGGCTCCGGGGACGGACGGGAAGCTGGCGGTGCCGGCCGTCGGTCCGGTCGTGGAACCGGCCGGGCCGGAGGCGCGTACCCCGGACTCCGGCGTGGGCCGGCCCGAGTCGGCGAGGTCCGCGTCGATGCTGTCCAGGGCGCTCCGGCCGGCCGGAGGAGCGGCGGGGAAGCCGCCCTGCGGGCCGTCGGAGAAGTACGGCGACTCGGCACGCGGGCCGCCCGGCGTGTCCGCTCCCGCCGGGCCCGGCACGCTTCCCCCGGAAGGACCACCGGCGGGGCCGCTCGGGGCGTCCAGCACGGAGGGGGCGGCGGGTGCCTTGCGCGGCGCGAACCAGTCGCTGGTGGGCTTCTCCTTGGCGGGCGGCTCGGCCGGCGTCCCCTCGGAGTCACCGCCGTCGCGGGCTTCCGCGGCCGGCTCGCCCGACGGCTGCCCCGGGGCGGGGGTGCCCGCTCCGGGAAGCGGCATGACGGCCGTGCGCTCGGGGTCGGGGGCGCTGTCGCCCTCCGCCATGGGCGTACGCATCACGACGGGCGGGATCGGCCGCGACCCGGGGATGTTGATCCGGATGCGCGTCGTCAGGGTCGTCTCGGTCCTGGGCTCGTCGGACCGTGACGACCGGGGGGAATCCGGGGTGGGCTCGGGTGCGGGTTCCGCGCCGTCCTGCGTCGGGTGCAACGACGGGTACTGGCGTGATCCGTACGGCGGCGTGCCCGAGGGATAGGCGGCACCACCGCGCCCCTGGGGCCCGGAGGACGAACTGTCAGTTTCACGACTCAAAGCAGGTTCTCCCGATTGGCTCCGCCGCCCGTACTTCCCCCATGCCGCAGGCCAGGGGACGGCTCGGCGCGCGCACCACCATACTGGCCGCCGCGCACGGGCGTTTCACGCCCGGTGGAAACCTCCACCGGCACCTCACACCGGCGAACGCCCACGAGCTGCCGCTCAAGGCATGTCACCGGCCTGAACGTTCCTGGTCGTTGGCCGAAATCGACCCCCCGGCAAAGGTGGCGCAGATCACAGCGACCACCATCCCTCCGAGGACGAAGAGGGCCAGGGCGATCTCGTCGCCGCCCCCGAAGAAGAAGTCGCCCTCCGGGCGTCCGTTCAGCACCACGACGACCGCGACCAGCCAGCCGGCGGCGGGCACGAAGGCGCCGAGCTGCGTACGGGTGAGGAGGCGACCGGCGTAGAAGACGCCCGCCGCGCCGGCCAGCCCCAGCAGCAGGCCGCCGGGGAACCAGGCCGCCTGGACCAGCGCACCGGCCACCGCGACCAGCGCCCCGAGAATCGCGAGGGCGATGTAGGCGCCGATCCGGCGCGGGTTGAGCGGGGCCGCCATCCCGGTGGGCTCGGGCGCCCGGGGCGGGGCGTTGGTGCGCGGGGCGCGGGCCTCGGCGCGGGCCCGGTTCTTCTTCACGCTCATGACCGAGCCCCCGTGCCGGCGCCGGCCTCGGGCAGGCCCGCGAAGAGATCGCTCTCGCGCTCCCCGCCACCTCCGGGGACACCGTGGACGAGTTGGTAGTACTCGGTGGTGAAGAGCGGCTGGCCCTTGTCGTTGGAGAGGGTGAACCAGGGTCCGTGCACGGCGACCTGGGTGGCGTGCGCCCGCATGGCCGCCGCCTTCGCCTCCGCGTACGCCGAACCGTCGATCTCCGTGGTGATCACGGACTCCTCGGTCACGCCGGGCACGTCGTCGATGTCGGCGATCTCCGCGAACACCCCGGGCGCCTCGGCCCGGAGCCGGGCGAACGCCTCTTCGGCCACCGGGCGGGGCGTCCGGTTCCAGTAGATCTTGGCGACGGCGTGCGGAGCGCCGGAACCGCCCGTGTACCCGGGATCGGCGGCGAGTTCGGCCGCCCGGGTCGCCACCCGGTGCGCCTGGACGTGGTCGGGGTGGCCGTATCCGCCGTCGGGGTCGTACGTCACCAGGACCTGCGGACGGACCTCGCGGATGACGTCCACCAACGGGGCCGCCGCGTCGTCCACGGCGGCGTCCCAGAAGGCGCCGGGCCGGTGGTTCTGCTCGGTGCCCATCATCCCGGAGTCGCGGTACCTGCCCGGAGCGCCCAGGAAGCGGTGGTCGGTGACCCCCAGTTCCTTCATGGCGGCGGCGAGTTCACCCACGCGGTACGGGCCCAGCGCGTCGTCCCGGTCGGCCGCGAGGTGCGCCAGCGACGGCGGGATGACCTCGCCCTCCTCGCCCAGGGTGCAGGTCACCAGCGTGACGTGGGCGCCCTCGTGGACGTACTTGGCCATGGTGGCGCCGTTGTTGATCGACTCGTCGTCGGGGTGCGCGTGCACCAGGAGCAGACGGCGGGCGGGAAGGTCCTTCATGAGGACCACCCTACGAGCCCGGTTCCCCCTCGGGGACGTCGGCGTCCTCGGTTCACACGTGCGGTACCGCTCCCGGCGTACGCCGAGGGCCCCCACGCACCGCTGGGGGCCCTCGCACGCACACCGGGCGGCCGAGGCCCCGGGACGGGCCTCGCGGGCCGTCAGAACTTGATGCTGCCGATCATGCCCGCGACGTTCGACGTGAGGTCCGCGATCGTCGGGGCGATGGAAGAACTCGCCAGATAGAACCCGAGCAGCATGCAGATCGCCGCGTGTCCGCCCTTGAGCCCGGATTTCCGGATCAGCAGGAAGACGACGATCGCCAGCAGCACTACCGCCGAAATCGAGAGTGCCACGGCGGTTCACCTCCATCAGTACGGTCGCGACGGAACATCGGGACAGATCAAACACATCGGGTCTGAACGGACAGCAGTCGGGCAGCAACGAAGAGCCCAGCAGGTTCCTACCCACCGAGCGCTACGGATCATAACTATCCGTGCCAGGGCATTGTCCGGGTCACGGCAGCACGAGGGGGCGCACGGACGACCGCCCCCGGGCTAGGTTTCGGCCCATGACCTCGCAGAAGCTGTCTTTTCCCCGTCAGCACGCCCGGACCCAACGATTCACCCGGGGAGCACCCCGGGCCTTCTCCGTCTCACCTGACGGGACGCGGGTGGTCTTCCTGCGTTCCACCTCGGGCACGGATCCGGTCAACCGGCTCTGGGTACTGGACCCTTCCACCGGCCAGGAGCGCCTCGCCGCCGACCCCGAGGCGCTGCTGGGCGGTTCGGCGGAGAAGCTCTCGCCCCAGGAGCGGGCACGGCGCGAACGCGCACGTGAGGGCGGCTCCGGCATCGTCGGGTACGCGCTGGACGGCGAGGCGGAGTTGGCCGCCTTCGCGCTCTCCGGCAAGGTGTACGTGGCTGAATTGCGTGCGGGCACGGCACGCGCGCTGCCGGTCCCCGGACCGGTCATCGACCCCCGGCCCTCCCCCGACGGGCGGCACGTCGCCTACGTCGCACGGGGTGCGCTGCGGGTGGTCGGCGCGGACGGCACCGACGACCGGGCGGTGGCCGAACCGGAGGGGGAGCACCTCACCTACGGGCTCGCGGAGTTCATCGCGCAGGAGGAGATGGGCCGCGACCGGGGCTTCTGGTGGTCGCCGGATTCGGACCGGCTGCTGGTGGCCCGGGTGGACGACAGCCCGGTCCGGCGTTGGTGGATCGCCGATCCCGCGCACCCGGAACGCAGGCCGGCCGAGATCGCCTACCCGGCGGCCGGGACGCCCAACGCCGAGGTGCGGCTCTTCGTCACGGACCTCGCCGGCGGGCGCACCGAGGTGGTGTGGGACAGGGCGCGTTACCCGTATCTGGCCCGGGTGCACTGGTCGTCGGCGGGTGCGCCGCTGCTGCTGGTGCAGGCGCGCGACCAGCGCGGTCAGCGGTATCTGGCGGTGGACCCGGCGACCGGGGCGACCCGGACCGTGCACGCGGAAGAGGACCCGGCGTGGCTTGATCTTTTCGGTGGGGTGCCCGCCTGGACGCCGGACGGGCGGCTCGTGCGGATCGCGGACGAGGGCGGGGCGCGGGTCCTGCACGTGGGCGACCGGGCCCTGACGGGGGCGCGGCTGCATCTCCAGGCGGTGCTGGACATCGGGGAGTCGGACGTCCTGGTGCTGGCGGTGGCGGGCGAGGAGGCGGCCGCGCCGGAGATCGGCGAGTGCCATGTGTACCGGGTGAACGAACTGGGCGTCGAACGGGTGTCGGAGGGGGTGGGTGTCCACTCGGCGGTCCGCTCCGGCCCTCTCACGGTGCTGCTCTCCACCTCCCTGGAGCGCTCCGGCGCGACCGCCCGCGTCCTGCGGGACGGCAAGCAGGTCGCCCAAGTGGCGAACCACGCCCAGGAACCCGGGCTGCGGCCCCGGCTCACCCTCGCCGAGGGGGGCGCGCGGCGCATCCCGTGCGCCGTACTGCTGCCCACCGGCTACCAGGAGTCGGACGGTCCGCTTCCGGTGCTGATGGACCCGTACGGCGGCCCGCACGGCCGCCGGGTGGTCGCCGCGTACAACGCCCACCTCACCTCCCAGTGGTTCGCCGACCAGGGCTTCGCGGTCGTGGTCGCGGACGGCCGGGGCGCCCCGGGCCGCTCCCCCGCCTGGGAGAAGGCCGTGCTCGACAACCTGGTCCTCACCCTGGACGACCAGGTGGAGGCCCTGCACGCGCTGGCCGGTGACTTCCCGCTGGACCTGTCGAAGGTGGCGATGCGCGGCTGGTCGTACGGCGGCTTCCTCGCGGGCCTCGCGGTGCTGCGGCGCCCGGACGTGTTCCACGCGGCCGTCGTGGGCGCTCCGGTCACCGACCAGCGCCTCTACGACACCCACTACATGGAGCGGTACCTCGGCGACCCCGCCGCGCAGCCCGAGGTCTACGCGCGCAACTCGCTGGTGACCGACGGCGGGCTGTCCGAACCGGCGGACACCGTACGGCCGATGATGATCGTGCACGGCCTGGCCGACGACAACGTGGTGGTCGCGCACTCGCTGCGGCTCTCCTCCGCGCTGCTGGCGGCGGGACGCCCGCACGAGGTGCTGCCGCTCAGCGGGGTGACGCACATGACCCCGCAGGAGGAGGTCGCGGAGAACCTGCTGCTGCTCCAGGTGGACTTCCTCAAGCGGTCCCTGGGTCTGCCGTCGGCAGAGGCGCCCGCGGCGGGCTGACCCCGGGCACCGGGATCACCAGCCGGGCGGCGGAGACGAGGGCGGCGGCGGGCCGAAGCCGCCGCCCTGGCCGAAGCCGCCGCCCTGGCCGGGCCCGTAGCCCTGGCCGGGGCCCGGACCGGAGCCCTCCGTCGGACCCTGTCCAAAGTCCTGTCCGGGGCCGTACCCGGCGGGCGGGTAGCCGTAGCCGGGCGTGCCCGGGTACGCGGAGCCGGAGGCCGACGACGGGTACGGGTAGCCGTAGCCGGGGGCCCGGCCGGGCGGCCCGGGGGGCGGGTAGCCGTACCCCGGAGCGCCCGGCCCCCAGCCCTGCACCGGTCCGCCCCCGGCGGACGGACGCCCCCGGCGGGCGGTCGCCAGGAGTACCACGACCCCCGCGAGGGCGAGAAACACCCAGGAGATCATGCTCAGTTGGCCTTCGATCCCCGCGTCGGTGAACATCCCGAACAGGTGCAGCCGGACACCGCGGACGATGCTCATGCCGCCGGAGAACAGCAGGAAGGCCGCGGCGATCGCGGCGAACGGCCGGGAGTGCACGGCGCGCGCGAGTGCCGCGGCACCGGCGAACAGGGCGAGCAGCGCCACGGCCACGGTGGACCAGCCGGCCGGAGCGTCGAACAGCGGGGCGCTGATCGCGTGCCCGCCGAGGTACCAGGCGGGGTAGACCTCGGCCGGGTAGACGGAGTACTGCCGGACCTCCCACGCGATCACCACCACGCCGGAGATCCCGAGCGCGAGGAAGGCGACGATCGCGGCCCCCGTGGTGGGCCGGGTCGGCGCGGGGAGCCCCACCTCCTCGGCGGGCCGCCGGCCGACCGTGGCGGTCACGATCATCGCGACCGAGACCGCCAGGGTCAGGAGGGTGAGGATCAGCGCGCGTACGCGGAGTTCGTCGGAGTAGCGGCCCGCCATCCACGAGGCGGTGGTGATCCAGACGCCGGGAAGCCGGAGCAGCAGCGTGGCCGTGCCGGTGGCGACCAGCGCGGCGGCCGCGACCGGCGACCGGGGCACGACGAAGGCGGTGACGACCTGGACGAGCAGGAGGACCAGGGTGCCCCCGGTCGTGGTGGGCATCGCGGCGGAGAAGCCCTCGGGCAGCCCCGACCACATGTCCCAGAGCGGGCCGGGACCGTGGAGGACCCGCAGGTCCCGGACGATCCAGCCGGCGGTGATCAGTGCGAGCACGGCGCTGAGGGCCGTACCGGTGATGCGAGCTCCCCGTGTGAGTGTCACGCGGCGATACTCCACCGCCCGGGTTCCCCCGACAAGGGGGCCCGCTCAACTCCGGAACGGGAAACCGGCAGGGACGACATGACGTCGTCCCTGCC